>JACPDV010000238.1 GCA_016183835.1 Armatimonadota bacterium | reverse complement strand
CCTTCCGGCGGATCACCGGCGGCGAGCTGCGCATCAAGGCCGTCTCCGGCTACAAGCTGAGCGGCTTCCCCTACAGCTTCGCCGACTATGTGTTCACTGCTCGCACCCGCGCGCTGTCGGCGCAGGGCGGCACCTACGGGATGGTCTCGCGGCTCCAGCCCGACGGCAACAGCGGCTACCTGTTCGTCATCCGCGACCCCGACACGTTCGCCGTGGCGCGGCTCGACGGCGGCAAGCCCGTGCTCCTCCGCCGCGGGCAGGCCGCGCTGGCGACCGACTGGAACCGGCTCGAGGTGCGCAGCCTGGGCGCCACCCACACCTTCCGGGTCAACGGCGCCGTGGTGGCCACCTTCAGCGACGACCGTTACCCGCGCGGCGGGATCGGGCTGTGGGTCGACGAGCATCGCGACGCGGCCTTCGACGACCTGCTGGTGGAGGGCCTGGCCGCCGAGCAGACCGACCTGCCGGCCAACGGCGACAGCACGCCGGTGCCGCGGCAGAGCGACGTGGTGCTGCTGGAGGAGCGCTTCGACCCGCCCCAGATGCACTGGCAGGAGGACGCGCACCGCGAGATTCGCGACGGGGCGCTCCGGCTCTCCGCGCCGGCGCAGCGGTTCATTATCTCGGGCGTGGCCGACGGACGCTACGTGGACTATTCGGTGACCACCGAGTGCGAGCGGCTCGACGGCCCCGCGACCGGGCGCGCCGGGCTGGTGGTCCGGCTCCAGGGCGACGGGCGGACCGGCTACGTGTTCGCCGTGGACGCCTCGTCCGGCTGGGTGGTCCTGCGCTTCGACCCCGGCGACCAGGCGGTCGAGTTGGCCCGGGGCGAGGCGGCCTGGCGGCCCGGCGTCAACACCCTCGCCGCCCGCTGCCAGGGCGACCGGCTCAACTTCGCCGTCAACGGCGCCAGCGTGGTCGCCATCCGTGACCCCGCCTACCGCGGCGGCGGCTTCGGGCTCTACGTGGACAACGGCACCGTCGCGCGGTTCGACAACATCCTGGCCCTCAGACCCGCCCCATGACATCTGTGCCCCGCTGTCTCCGTTGGGCCCTGCCGGCCCTCGCCGCCGCTGCGCTCCTCCCGGCGCGGGCGGACTCCGACGTCCTCCTCGACGAGCCCTTCAAGGACAACCAGCACGGCTGGCTGGTGGACGACTACGCCAAGATCGCCGACGGCGCGTTCCAGATCGACGCCCGCGGCAAGGGCGGCTACTATCGCTGGCTCAACGACCCGGCCGGCCTGAACGATTTCACCCTCAAGGTCGACGTGCAGAAGACCCGCGGCAACAACGAGGAGCCGCTCTACGGGCTGCTCTTCCGAGTCCAGGAGAGCTGGCGCAACGCCTACTTCCTGGTCATCAACGGCTCGCAGGGCTACTTCTTCGGCAAGTTCGTGCAGGGCAGCGCCATCGTCCTCAAGCAGGGCACCTCGCCCGGCATCCACCCCGGCGGGGCGAGCAACACGCTGGTGGTCCGCGCCGCCGGCAACACTTTCGGCCTGGCCATCAACGACACCCCCATCGCCAACGTGATCGACGACACCTACCCGTCGGGCCGGATCGGCGTGGGCGTGGAGGCGCCGGCCCTGGTCAGCTTCCGCAACCTCCAGGTCGCCGCCCTCGGCAACTCCTCAGGGCCGGAGCAGTACAGCGAGGAGAGCCCGCCGCCGAGCGGGGTGAAGACCCTCTTCGCCGACGCCTTCGAGCGCAACACCGGCTGGTCCGAGGACCAGTTCCGCCGCATCGCCGACGGCGTCTACCACCTGAGCAACCAGGGCGAGCGCAAGAGCTTCCTCTCCTGGCACCCGCAGACCGCCTCGCTGAAGGACTTCGTCGCCCGCCTCGACGCCCGCCTGCTCGAGGGCGACGCCAAGGCGCTCTACGGCGTCTGCTGGCGGGTCAAGGACGGGGCGCACTTCTACTTCTTCCTGATCAACCCCGACGGCCGCTACTTCGCCGGGGTGCGCAACGGCGACGACATCGCCACCCTCCGCCGCGGCACCAGCCCGGCCGTCCGTAAGGGCGACCAGGCCAACACCCTCGAGGTGCGCGCCGAGAGCCGGCAGTTCGTCTGCCGCGTCAACGGCACCGAGGCCTGCAGCTTCGGCGACGACCGCGTCGCCGCCGGCTGCATCGGGCTCTACCTCGAGCAGCCGGCGCACGTCACGTTCGACGATCTGCTCGTCACCGACCTGCCCGAGAACGCCCCGCCCGTGGTCGGCGGCGGAGCGGCGAAGCCGCTCGGCACTGGCAAGCTGCGGCTCGAGCAGCGGCTCGACCGCAACGGCGCCGGATTCGACTGGCCCACCGACGAGAACCGGCGGTTCGACCTGGGCGGCTACTGCGTCACCGCGCCGGCCAAGGGCAGCCGGGTGGTCACCGCAGGGTCCACCCGCGGCACCGCGGACGGCGTGGCCGTGGTCACGGCTCGCGCCGCCCGCGGGCCGTCGGAGAGCGGCTTCGGACTGGTGGTGCGCGCCACCGACCCGGGCGACGGGTTCTACTTCCTGACTCTGAATGCGCAGGGGCGCTACTTCGTTGGGAAGTGCGTGGCCGGGCAGTTCACGGTGATCGATTCGGGCCCGGTGGCGAACCTGCGCGGCGGCGACTCGGGCAACGAGCTGCAGTTCGGGTTCGGCGGGCCGAACCTGCGCTACGCGGTGAACGACCACGCCCTGGGCAGCTTCCGCGACGAGACGTTCCAGGCCGGCGCGGTGGGCCTCCTCGCGGAGAACGGCGTCACGGCCTGTTTCCAGAACCTGCGGATCTACGATCCGCCTCGGGAGTGAAGCGATGCGTGTGGTGCAGCTCGCGCTGATCGCGCTCTTGGTGGTGCTCCTCTCCGCCTTCGGCTGCGGCTCGGGCAGCAAGGGCGCCGCCGGTGTGACGGTGCCCACCTTCGACGCCACGCGGGCCTTCGCCGACCTTCAGGCGCAGGTGGACTTCGGGCCGCGCAACCCCGGCACCACCGCGCACGAGAACTGCCGCACCTGGATCCGGCAGCGCTTCCAGGCGGTGAGCAGCGACGTCACCGAGCAGACCTTCAACTTCCACGGCGCCGACGGCACAGACTATCCGAGCACCAACCTGATCGCCGTCTTCCCCGGCAGCCGGCAGGCGGGCGCGGTGAACCTGCTGGTGGGCGCCCACTGGGACTGCCGGCCGGTGGCCGACCGCGACCCCACCCCGGCGGACCGCAACACGCCCATCCCCGGCGCCAACGACGGCGCCTCGGGCGTGGCGGTCTTGACCGAGCTGGGCCGCGCCTTCCAGGCCACGCCGCCGCCGGTGACCGTG
>JACPDV010000237.1 GCA_016183835.1 Armatimonadota bacterium | reverse complement strand
TGGGACGTCTTCGAGTTCGCCCACGCCCTGCGCCACTTCGACCCGAGCTGGAGCCAGCCGCACGTGCCGGGCTTCCCGCTCTTCATCCTGGCCGGGAAGCTGATCCACCTGCTCGTGCGCGACGAGCTCCTGGCGCTGCGCTGGGTCTCGGCGCTGGCCTCGGCGTTGAGCGTGCCGCTCCTGTACCGGCTGGGCCGGCGGGTGGGCGAACGCGAGCGCGCCGCGCTGTGGGCGGCGTGGTGGTGTACGGTGCCGCTCTTCTGGCGCTTCGGCGTGCTGCCGCTGAGCTACACCCTCGAGGCGCTCGTGGCGGTCGGGCTGGCGGCGATGTGGTGGGAGGTGTGGCAGGGCGGCGGCATGTCGCCGTGGCTGCTGGGCGGGCTGTTCGGGCTCAGCGGCGGCGTGCGTCCGAGCACCTGGCTGGTAATGGGCCCGCTCTGGCTCGCGACCCTGTGCAGACGGCCGAGGCGCGAGGCGATGCTCGCCGGGCTGGCGTTCGCGGCCGGCGCCGCGCTGTGGCTCGTGCCCACCGTGGCCCTGTCCGGCGGGTGGACGGTCTACCACACCATCAGCCGCAACCTGTCCGCCGGCCTGTTCCTCCCGGAGACGTTGCTCGGCGGCGACTGGACCGCGCCGTGGCGGCATGTGCTGCACCTGGCGAAGGTGCTGGCCGCGGGGTGCGGGCCGGCGGTGCTGGCGCTGCCCGTCGCCGCGTGGCTGTGGCTGTCGCGGCGCGCGCCGGCCGACCGTTTCATGGCGCTCTGGGCGGGCGGCGGCGTGTTCTACGTGCTGGTCTTCCACTTCGGGCAGGACGGCTACCTGCTGGCGTTCCTGCCGCCGCTGGGCTACGGGTTGGTGGAGGCGTGGCAGTGGCTGCTGCTGCGCCGCGCCGCCGAGCCGCGACGGGCCGCGCTGGCGCTCGCGCTGGGCGTGGCGCTGCTGGTCAACAACACGGCCGTGTTCCTCGCCCGCGACCAGGCGCGGCTGCAGGCCGCGTCGGACGCCTGGGCGCGGCGCATCGGCATCGTGCGGCGCCACTTCATCCCGGACGAGACGCTCCTCTTCGACTTCGGCACGTTCCACGAGGCCAGCTGGTATCTGAAGGAGTACAGGACAGGGATCTGCACCCTGTTGGCCCGCCCGACCGACAGCATCCCGCTCGCGGCGCAGGGCTTCTTCGTCTCCGAGCACCAGGACGTGGAGCCAAAGCGGTGGTGGTATCCGAGCGGCTACCGCGGCGAGCCGCTGAAGCTGCCCGATCGACTGCGCTACCTGGTTTGCACCAACGGGTTCCTGGAGAGCTGTTACCAGGGCAGGGAGCCCTTGCGGCGGATCCCGGAGACGTCGCCCGCGGTGTGGTGGCTGCCGGTGCCGCCGGGCTCACAACTGCACTGCGGCTACCTGGCGTGGTGGCTGGAGCCGGCCGATCCCGGCCGCCCGTAGGGGCGGGGTCTCCCCGCCCGTCTGCCGTCGCCGCAGCGCTCGGACGGCCCCGCCGGCCACCGGACGGGCGGGGAGACCCCGCCCCTGCGCCCGCCGGCTGACTGCCGTAACCGGGTCGGCGGCTCGGGCCACCTCGTCAGACTTGCGCCAGCTTCTCCGCCACCTGCTCGCGACAGTACTTCACGAACCGGCGAGTCACCAGCGGGAGTCGGGCGCCGCGGGCGAAGATGAACTGAAACGCGCGGTGCAGCTCCAGCGCGGGGACGGCGAGCCGGACCAGGGCGCCGGACTCGAGCTCCTCGCGCACCGTCCAGGGCGACACCGCGGTCAGCGCGAGCCCCTCCCGGACGACGCCCTTCACCGCCTG
Organism: Armatimonadota bacterium; assembly: GCA_016183835.1. GTDB lineage: Bacteria > Armatimonadota > UBA10988 > UBA10988 > UBA10988 > JACPDV01. Next base: position 1,469 of record JACPDV010000237.1, on the reverse strand, counting down.
CGTGCTGCCCACGCGCATCAGCACCGAGAGCGATTCCGGATCGATCCCCGCGGCGGCAAGGCCGTCTTCGAACACCGTGCGCGTGCCGGAGCCCGGCTCGCGGAGGACCCAGGTGGCCGTGCGCAGGTCGTCCACCCCCAGCTCGGCGCGGCCGGCGAAGGGGTGGCTCGGCCCGCAGATCACCACCAGCTCGTCGTCGGCCAGCTTCTCGGAGCGGACGAAGGGGTTGTGGTGGGGGCCCTCGATCACCCCGCAGCCGTAGGCGCCGCCGGCCACGTGCTCCACCACTTTGGCGGCGTTCTCGATCTCGAGCAGCAGCTCCACGTCGGGGTGGGCGGCCTTGAAGCGGGCCAGGATGGGCGGCAGCAGATACTCGCCGAGGGTGAAGGTGGCGCCCAGCCTCAGCGTGCCGCGGAGCGACTGCTGGAGCGCGGCGAGCGCCTCGCCCGCCTGCTCTTCGAGCTCCACGACCCGCAGGGCGTGCTCGCGGAGCACCTCGCCGGCGGGCGTGAGTTTGACGCCCCGCTCGTGGCGCAGGAAGAGCTGGCAGCGGTATTCCGCCTCCAGCTTGTGCACCTGCTGCGTCACCGCCGGCTGACTGATGAACAGCTCCCGCGCCGCCGCACTGAGGCTGCCGCAGCGGGCCACTGTCACAAACGTCCGCAACCGTTCGTCCGCCATGGGTGGAACCCCTGTTGGGTCCAGCTTAGCACCACCAGGCTATAAGCGAAAGGTGGTGCTACGGCAGCAAGAGGCCCCAACCGACCCCCGTGGGTATCGCTGAGTGCAATCAATCCATAAGAGATAGTTGGCTACGGCGGATGTACGCGGGACGTTTGGAGAGATGAGTCGGTGGTATCGTGAGGCTGGCGCGGACACTTGGAGACCCGATGGACTTCCATCTCCTGCCGTTCTTGAAGGTGTTCGGAGTCGCCCTCGGCGCCGGCTTCGTGGGGGCGATCCTGGGCTTGGGCGGCGGCATCATCGTGATCCCGGTGCTCAGCAGCCTGATGGGGTACGGCATCCGCCCGGTCATCGGCGCCAGCCTGATCTCGGTGATCGCCACCTCCAGCGGTGCCGCCGCGGCCTACGTGCGCGACCGGCTGACCAATCTGCGGGTGGCCATGTTCCTCGAGCTGGCCACGGTCACCGGCGCGATCCTCGGCGCCTGGCTGTCGCGCTATCTCCCCGCCCGCGCGCTGTTCATTCTCTTCGGGCTGCTCCTGCTCTACTCCGCCTACGGGATGGTCCGCCGCCGGAGGCTGGCCGAGGACGGCGCCCCGGTGCCACCGAGCGAGTGGGCGCGGCGGCTGAGGCTGGAGGGCGACTACCACGACGAAGCCACCGACCGCACCATCCGCTACCGCGCCGGACGGCTGCTCCCCGGCTTCCTGGTGATGAGCTGGGCGGGCGCGGTGTCCGGCGTGCTGGGCATCGGGTCGGGGATCCTCAAGGTGATCGGCATGGAC
>JACPDV010000236.1:3809-17881 GCA_016183835.1 Armatimonadota bacterium | reverse complement strand
CTCCTCGGCCAGCTCGTCGATGTGAGGCGTGGTGAGCCGCGGGTAGCCGTAGCAGCTCATATGGTCCGCGCGGATGCTGTCGATGCCGAAGAGCACGATGTTCGGTCGTTTGGTCGCCATGGTCCTTCCCGTTGCGGATGGGGGGTTACGCGGCACACGCGGGAGTCCCTTCCCCACCTTCACGATTTGCGCCGCCGAGCCGCGGCGTGGTACACTCGCTCAGCGAGCCGGGCGATGCCGCAACCTGTCACAGCGCTGCAGCGCCAGTACGTCGAGCGGCTCCACCAGCGGCTCTGCGAGCAGGGCGCCGCGCCCCGGGCCATCCTCGACGCCTTCCTCCGGCTCCCGCGCCACCGCTTCATCGACGCCCTGATCGTGCCCGAGTCCGATCAGCCCGGCGCCGCCGAGCTGGCCGTCGCCGTGGGGCCTGACGCCGCCGACCCGGACCTGCTCGACCGGGTCTATACCGACTCGGCGCTGTCCATCCAGATCCGCCAGGGGCGCTGCACGTCCAGCACGTCGCAGCCCTCGCTGATGGCCATGATGATGGCCGATGTGGGGCTCGGGCCCGGCGCGCGGGTGCTCGAAATCGGCACCGCCAGCGGTTGGAACGCCGCGCTGATGAGCGAGCTGTGCGGACCCGAAGGCGAGGTCGTGACCGTCGAGTTCGACGCCGAGCTGGCCGAGCGCGCGCGGGAGCACCTCGAGTCCGAGGGTCTCGGCGGACGGGTGAGCGTGGTCACCGGCGACGGCGTGCTGGGATGGCCCGCGGGCGCGCCCTACGACGCCGTGATCGTCACCGTCTCGTGTCCCGATCTGCCGCGCGCCTGGCTGGAGCAACTCGCCGACGGCGGCCGGCTGGTGATGCCCTTCGGGCTGCCGGACGAGTCGTCGCCGATGCTGCTCCTCACCCGCCGCGGCGACGGGTGGGAGGGCGCGTTCCTGCGCTGGTCGTGGTTCGTCTTCGTCCGCGGCGGCGGGCTGCGGCCGTGGCCGGCGCCGCTCGATCCGGCCGGCGATCCCGACCTGGCCGCGCTGCTCCGGCGCGAGCCGGTGTGCGTGAAGATCCCGGTCGGCACCGCCGATCGCTGGTCGCCGGGCGCCGCCAGCTTCGGCCTGCACCTGCTCGCCGCCGGCACGCCGGGGCTCGCCACCGTGCTGCTCGCCACCCACGAGGCGCGTCGGCAGGTGTGCTACGCGCTCCACGAGCCGGCCGCCGGCGGGCTGGCCGCGCTCTGCGACGACGAGCTGCGCGGCTACGGCAACCCGGGCTGCCTCGAGCGGCTCCGCGACCGCTTCGGCGAGTGGACGAGGCTGGGGTATCCGTGGATGGAGGACTACCGGGTGAGCGTCCACCCGCCCGGCCTGCCCGCGGCGCCGCTGGCGCTGCGCCGACCGGAGACGACCCTCGACCTAGAGCTCCCAGAGAACCGGCAGCGGCGGTGACGCCTACCCGCGCAGCCGGTACTCGCGCCACTCCCCGGCGGACGGCGGGCCGTCCGAGACGAGGAACGTGCCGGTCACCGGGTCGGCGACGTAGGCGCTGTGCGTGCCGCCGCCGTCGCCATCGATGGCCTGGCAGGGCATGCCCGGCTCGCCGACATCCTCCAGCAGCCGCCGCGCCTCGTCGGCGGGTGAGTCGAAGAGCCGCCCGGAGAGGCGCTCGGTGAGATAGGCCTCGCGCCGCAGCGAGTTGTCGGTGGGCGGCGTGCGGCTGGCGGCGAGGAGCGCTGGGTCGCGGTAGTGGTTGGTGTGGTGGAGGCTGCCGAAGCCGCGCGTCACGGCCCAGCGGGCGGCGGAGCGCTCGAACACCACGGCGTCACCGCCTGCGTCGCAGAGGCAGCCGTTGATGCCGCGCCCGAGGAGCGGCCGCGGGAGCCACCAGGCCAGCGCATCCCCCACCCGGTCGTGGTGCTTGACGAGCGGGTAGAGCGCCTGATGCTGCGGCAGCCCGTCGCCCGACTGCGGCTCGAGCAGCGTCGGCGCCGAGTTGATCCCGGCACAGAGCCCCGCGGCGTTCATCCCGGCCACCGTCCACACCGTGCCCACCAGACCGGAGATCACCGTCCTGCGGCCGGCCTCGTCGGCGAAGTCGTGGATCAGTTGCAGCTCGGCCTCGACCAGCCCGACGTCCTGGGTCTTGCCCAGGGCGGCGCTGCCGTCGGCCGCGCGGAGCACGACGGTGGTGCAGCCGTGCGCGGGGACGGTGAAGGAGTTGCGGATGGTGAGGAGGAGCACTTGCTCGTAGGCCAGCGCGGCGCCCTCGGCGATGCCGCGCATCTCGTCCACGGCGTCGGGGCATTCGCGCTGGAGCCAGGCGCCGGCGCGGTGGCCCTGTTCACCCAGCTCCGCGTCGCCCACCCAGAGCTGCAGCGCGCGGCGGATGGCGTCGCCCAACGCTTCGCCGTGGCGCCGGCCGCGCGTGAGGGCGTCGCCCCGGGTGGTCAGGTAGTGCACGGCGCGGCTACCCGTCGGCTTTGGGGGGTCCGAGCTCCACGGTGCGGTCGACCGAGGCGTCCTCGGTGGCGGTCATGCCCATGCGCGCCTTGAGCTCTTCCAGATCGGCGTCGAGGGCGGGGCTGCGCTCGAGCTGGGAGAACTGGCTCTCGAGGTCCATCCCCGACAGCTCGGCGTTGATGTCCACCGCCGCCTCGGCCTGCGCCTCGGCCTCGAGAATCTGCTTCTCCATCCGCTCGAAGGTCTCGAACGCGCTGGTCTCGCCGATGCCCGAGAGGGTCTCCTGGATCTGCCGTTGCGCCTCGGCGCGCTTCTTGCGGGCGATCAGGAGGTCCTTGCGCCGCTTGGCCTCTTCGATCTTCTGGTTGAGCTGCCGCAGGGCGCCCTTGAGGGCCTCGACGGCGGCGGCCTGCTGCTCCCACTGGGTCTGGTACTGAGTGGCCAGCTCCTGGCACTGGTTGCGCTGGGCGAGGGCCTTCTTGGCCAACTCCTCGTTGCCCTGCTGCAGCGCCTGCATAGCCCGCTGCTCCCACTTCTGGACTTCCTCGAGCGTCTTGTCCAGCTCGCGGCGGAGCTTCTTCTCGTCGGCGATGGCCACCGCGACCTGCCGCTTGGCCTGGGCGAGCTGCTCCCGCATCTCAACCAGCATCTGGTTGAGCATCTTCTCGGGATCTTCGGCCCGGTTGAGCAGGTCGTTGATGTTGGCCTTGATGATGTCCGAAAGGCGCTTGAAGATACCCATGGGTCACTCCACCCCGCGCACGAGGCCCTGCAACTCGCGGTAGTGCTCACCGGCGGCCAGAAGGACCGACTCGATACTGGCCTGCAGCTCCTTGATTTCCATGGACGCGGCGTGCATGGTGTCGAGCAGAACCACCTGGTTGTCCTCCACGGCGTAGGCACCGAAGGCGATGCCGTTGGCATTGAGCGCCAGGAGTCGGCTGTACAACGCCTCGCGGCCCGTCTCGGGCAGGTCCATGACCTTCAGGCGCACGTACACGATCGGCGGCTCATACGAGATGATCACGGGCGGTGTGTTCTCGTTGTCGTCGTGAACCCGCCACATCCCGTCGCGGAGCTGCTCCACCGACAGGCCCATCGTGATCAGAAAGCTCTCGATGGTCTCGTTGTCGATCACGGGCCCAGCACCTCCTCGGCGGCTCGCGCCGCCATGTGCGATGCAGTATAGCGTCGCGGTTTCCGGCCTGTCAAACCTGCTCTGTCACAGCCCGTCGCAGCGCCGCCCGCCATCGCCTTCCCCGCCTTCGCGGGTCCGTCCCGGTGTGCTCACACACCCAGCGGCAGGCGCACCGCCGCCCCGGTCTGGTGCGAGCGGTACACCGCCTCCAGGAACTCCATGTACTTCAGCCCATCGTGGAACGAGGTCAGCACCGGAGTCCCACTTCGGATGGCAGCGATGAAGTTGGCCTCAACGTTCCACTCGCCGCGGGATTCCGCCGGCACCGGCACGAACTGCAGCCCGGGGTCGCCCTTCCGGCCGGCCAGCACGCCGTCGGTGCCCACCTCGTGGACGATGGTGCCCTCCGAGCCGTACAGCTCCACCCGCTCGGGCGGCGCGTGGTGGGTCACCGCGCTGATCTCGATCACCCCCTGCGCACCGTTCTCGAACTCGCACAGGATCGTCACGCTGTCGGGGATGCTGACCCGGTAGGTGCCGCCCGCCGGCCCGGGCCGCTCGGCGACCCAGGTGCGCAGGCTGGCGCTCACCTCGCGGCAGTAGCCGCACCACTGGTGCAGCACCTCCACCCAGATCCCCAGCGCCATCGTGTTGAGCCCCGAGTAGGCCGCGATCTGCCGCCAGGTCGCCGGCGCACACGGGTCCGCGCCCCCGGCGCTCAGGCTGCACAGCCGCACGTGGCGCAGCTCGCCCAGGTAGCCCTCGGCCAGCATCCGGCGCACCAGCGGGTCCACCGGCATGACCGTCGGCGGTGGGCAGATCGCGGTCACCCGATCCGTCAGCCGCGACAGCTCGTACATGTGCCGCGCGTCGGCGTGGTTCATGGTCATCCGCGCCTGGCAGAAGACGTGCTTGTGCGCCGCCAGCGCCGCCGCGGTGATGTCGCGGTGCATGTAAGGCCAGGTGCCTACCACCACGATGTCGATGTCCGGCCGGCGGACCAGCTCGCGCCAGTCGTCCACCACGTTGGGGATCCGCCACTCCGCGGCGACCGCCTCGGCCGACTCACGCGAGCGGTTGCTCACCGCCGCCACTTCCACGTCGTCGAGCTTGGCGAAGCCGGGCAGGTGGCGGCTCTTGACGATCCCGCCGGCGCCCCCGATCCCGATCCGCAGCTTCTCGGGCATGTCGTCTCCCCTACCCGGCCAACCGCCGCTCCACGTCTTCACACTCCACCGGGCCCACCACCACGGCGATCTCCACGTCGTAGGTCACGGTCTCGCCCGGCTCGAGGAACCGCAGCCGGCCCGCGGCGCGCTCGATGTCCCGCCCTCGGACCTGGGAGTTGCTCGGCTCCAGCCCACAGACGTAGGTGCCCCGCTTCATGCTCTTCCATTGCACGAGCTGGGGCAGCGACTCGGCGCTGTAGGAGATCTCCACGCCGAAGCCCTCGAACAGCCCGCGGTTGACGATGGCCGCATGGCAGAAGCCGGACGAGTCGGGCGTCATCGAGTGGTAGAAGACCTGTTCCGGGTAGCTCGCCTGCGGCGCCTCGAACCGGTGGCAGGCGTCCAGTCCGGGCGCCGCCGCCGCGTCGCGCGGCTCCACCGGAGCGCCGCCGGTGTAGAGCACGGACTCGGGCGCAACGACCGGCCAGCCGAGGTTGATGTGGTAGAGCATCATGTGCGGCACGGAGTCGTGCCCGTGGTTGGTCACCTCGTCGTGGATCTGAAGTGCGTTCTCGCCGGCCACCGCCAGGATCCGGCGGGTCAGCTCCACGTTCTCGCCGAAGACGATGGCCTCGCGCACCTTGCCGCTGGCAGTGAGGAGGTAGTCGTCGCCGTCCCAGTGGCAGTCGGCGGCCACGCGCCGGGCGGCGGTGTTGTTGACCCGCCCGTGGAGCCCCAGCTTGACCACCTCGGTGTCCTCGGTGCCGATCCCGGCGTAGAGGGTGTTGTGCTCGGGGTCGCTGCCCGGCGCCCCGGCGTTGGTCAGCCCGCAGGTGGTCACCAGCCCACCGCAGAAGCTGCGCAGCCAGCCCAGGCCGGGCGGCTCGAAATGCGCGCTGTGGGGAATCGTGCGGAAGCGCAGCAGCCCCACGTTGCGCTCCGGCCCCTCGGCGTACTCCAGCCGATCCACCCCGGCCACTTGGTCCATGTGGCCCACCAGCTCCATGAGCGCCGCGCGCGTGTAGTCCGAACCGAATAGCCTCGGCATGGCTCACTCCCGCGCTCCGGTTGGCGCTCGGGACCTGGACTCCTCTCCCGTCCGCGCCAGAGGCGGCGTGGGTGCGGCATTCGCGGCGATGAGATAGGATGGGTGGAGTGGAGCCGACGGTGAGCAGGATCCGGCTGCGCGTGGCGGTGCTGGCAGGGCTGATGGTCTGCGCGCAGGCGCCGGCGGAGAACCGCTGGGAGCCGCAGATCCGCAAGTTCGAGGAGCAGGACGCGCAGGACCCGCCGCCCAAGCGCGCGATCTTGTTCGTCGGCAGCTCCACCATCGCGCTCTGGAACACACGGAAGTGCTTTGCCGACCTGGTGCACCTCAACCGTGGCTTCGGCGGGTCGCGGGTGGAGGACTCGCTCTACTTCGCGGACCGCATCATCCTGCCCTACGAACCGGCCACCATCGTCTTCTACGCCGGCGACAACGACATCGCCGCGGGTGAAACTCCGGAACAGGTGCGCGACGAGTTCCTCGCGCTGTACGACAAGGTCTACGCCGCGCTGCCGAAGACGCGGGTGCTCTTCCTCTCGATCAAGCCCAGCCCGATCCGGATGAAGTTCTGGCCGGCGGCGACGCGAGCGAACGAGCTGATCCGCGACGCCCGGAGCGACGAGCGACCGTTCGAGTACGTGGCGCTGGAGCCGATCCTGCTGGGCGAAGACGGCCAGCCGAAGGCGAAGCTCTACCGCGCGGACCGGCTGCACCTCAACGAGGACGGCTACAGGGCGTTGACCGACTTGGTGAAGCCGTTGCTGGCGAAGGGAGCGGGTGGCGGCCAGTAGCCCACGTTACGGCGTTCGTCCTGACCGCTGCCAACGCCGCAGCCTCTCCGCCATCTGCGCGTCGGAGACCACCCGCCCTTCTCGCACATCCGCCATGCCGCGATCTACGCTGGCGGCGAAGGCCAGTTCGCGGAGGATCTCCTCAAACGTGGCGTCCTCCGGCTGCTGCTCGATCAGCTCGCGCACAGGCGTCGCCACCGCAGACGCCACCCGTCTTTCGGACCAGCGGCTGGGTTGTCGGACGCCGTGCCTGTGCCACGTCGGTCTCCGTCGGGATCGTACCCCGCGCTGGCGCGTCCGCGCCAAGCCGCCCGCGGCGGCGGATGTTACGCCGCCGCGCGCGGGCACTTGCCGGCCAACCACCTCTGGAGTCCGCAGTTCGACCACTGGGACGAGGCGCAGTGGGACGCCTACCGCAGCGCCTGTTGGAACTCCACGTTGTCCACCTCGAAGGTGACCTCTCGCTCGAGCAGGCTGTTCGCGCCCACGCAGCCGAAGGTGACCCGCACGATCTTCCGGAAATCGGTCACCGGCGGCGTGAAGTCGGAGCCGGTGGGGACCACCGGGTGCCAGTCCTTGTCGTCGAGCGGCACCGTGGCCCTATGCCGCTCGGCCAGGAAGCGCTCGCCGCTGAGCAGCACCTGCTGGCGATAGACCTCCGCCGGCGTGCCGTCGCCCTTGAGCTGGAAGCTGATCCGATCGGGCGCCACGTCGCCGAACCGCTCGGGCATCACCCAGCAACTGTAGACCTGCGCCCAGTTGCCCTTCCCCTGGTCGCGGTGCGGGCCGAAGGTGACCCGCAGTGCGTGGCCCCAGCCCTCCACGCCCGGTGCGGACAGCTCCATCCCCGCCGGCACGTTGCCGCCGGTCTGCACGTTCCAACTCGCCAGGTTGGTCGGCACCTCAAAGTCCTCGTAGCGAAAGGCGTGCACCGGCGGGAAGCCGGGTACCGGCGACGCACACCGCTCCGCTACCGGCTGCCATTGGGCCTCGAAGCCGCCGCCGACGGACCAGGTGAACCAGCCGTACTTGCCGTCGGAAGCCTCCAGCCAGCGGCCGAAGACGCCCAGCGCCGCCGCGTCCATGATGTCGTCGCCGAGCTCGAACTCGCCGACCATCAGCGGCACGTTCCACTTCTTCGAGACCTGGTCCACCCAGCGGTCGAGGAACTCGGGCGTGCAGTGCTCTTTGGCGAGGTGCTTGCTGAAGGCGATCTGGTGGGCCGGGTCGCCGGGGTCGAACCTGGCCGGCTCCCACTGCGACTCGGTGGCGCTGCCCCAGCCGGCGTTCCAGTCGCTGACCAGGATCACGTGCTTCGGGTCGATGGCGCGGATGGCCCGGATGCACTCGGCGTACCACTTCCGCAGGGGCTCGGCGGATTCCGGCTTCAGCTCGTGGGGCTTGAGGTTGGGCTCGTTCCACAGCTCGTAGACGGCCACCCACGGATCATCCCGATAGCGCCGCGCCGCCGCCTGCCAGAAGGGGATGAACCACTCGTAGGCCGTGGCCTCGTCCGCGGCGCCGACGTGGAGGTCGAGCATCACGTACATGCCGTTGCGCTTGCACGCCTGCACCTCGGGATCCACCACCTGCCGCAAGTAGCCGTCGAATCCGCCCCACCGCCTGATCTCGATGTCCGGCAGCCAGTCGTTCTTGCCGCCCACCGCCAGCCGGATCGCGTTCATGCCGCGCTGCTTGTAGTGCGCGCAGATCTCGTCGATGTTGCCGACCCGCTTGTTGTCGATACCCGATTCCGGCTGGTAGCGGCCGATGCCGACGAGCCGGTACGGCTGCCCTTCGGCATCGACGAGGAACCGCCCCTGCACGTGGAGCCAGCGGTCGGGCGCCGCGGCGCGGCCCATGCCCGGCGCCAGCACGCAGAGCATCACGGCCAGCGAGACCTGCCGGCGAGGTGTCCCTGAGCATATGCGCTTGCCCTCCCTACGGCACCACCACCGCCTTGACCGTCTCCCCCCGCCGGACGGCGCCCAGGCCCTCGCGGATGTCGGCCAGGCTGAAGCGGTGCGTGATCAGTGGCCCCACCCGCACGCGCCCCGACGTCAGCAGCCCGATCGCCCGCGTGTCGGTCAGCGGGTTGGTGAACGTGCCCCTGATGCTGATCTCGTTGTGGTAGACCCAGTTCGGCCGCAGCGGGAGGGCCAGCTCCTTCGCGCAGACCCCGAAGAACAGCACGGTGCCGCCCTTGCAGGGCAGCTCCAGCGCCAGCTCCGCGGTCGCCGGCAGACCGGCCGCCTCGATCACCACGTCCGCGCCGCCCTCGGTCAGCTCGCGCACCGCCGCCGCCAGCCAGCCGCCCAGCGCCGCCGGGTCGAGCGCGGTGTCGGCTCCGAGCTGCTCCGCCAGGGCGCGCTTCTCCGCCCGCGGCTCGGTGACGATGAGCTGGCTCGCGCTCGCCAGCCGGGCGAGCTGGAGCAGGATCAGGCCGATGCTGCCGCCGCCGAGGATCGCCACCCGGTCGCCGGGCCGCACGCCCGCCACGTCGATGCCGTGGAGGCAGCACGAGACCGGCTCCATCAGCGCCCAGTGCTCGAGCGGGATGGCCTGCGAGACCGGCAGTGCCAACTGGCCGGCCACGCGGCACCACTCGGCGAACCCGCCGTTGTAGGTCACGCCGCAGGCGGTCATCGCCTCGCACAGGTTGAACCGGCCTTGGGAGCAGTAGCGGCAGCGGCGGCAGGGACAATTGGGGTTGACCACCACCCACTGCCCCGGCCGCAAGCCACCGGCGTCGGGGCCGACGTCTTCCACCACGCCGGCGAACTCGTGTCCGGGGATGACGGGGTAGACGGCGTCGTACTCGCCGGCCTCGATGCGCAGGTCGGTGCCGCAGATGCCGCACGCGGCGACGCGCACGAGCACGTCCGCCAGCCCGATCGCCGGCTGCGGCACCTCATCGACCCGGACGTCGCGGGGAGCGTGGAAGACTGCTGCTTGCATGGCTGGGCCACTTCACGCCGCCCCGGCCGGCTCCTGCCGCCGCGCGCGTTTGACCGGCAAAGCCTGACGGCGCGATGATGGGTTGGCTGGGACGCGAACCGGGCACCGCTGCCCGACAGGGACGACCGCCATGGACTTCAGCATCGAGTGCGAGCGCGAGGTGGACGGCCGGTGGATCGCCGAGATCCCTGAGCTGCCGGGCGCGATGGCTAACGGTGCGACGCGCGAGGAAGCCATGGCGCGCGCCGAGGCGATCGCCTTGCGCGCGATCGCCGAGCAACTCGATCACCCATAGACGTAAGCTCGCCGGGCCGTCACCGCACCTTCGCCAGCGTCTCGATCAGCCCATCCACTTCCCGTCGCCGCTCGACCATCGCCCCGGCGTCGGCCGGCTGATCCACCATCGTCCGGTAGACCCTCGGCATCACCTCCAGCGCCCGGCGGGCACGCTCCAGCAGCGCCTGCGGCGCGCGCTCGCCGACCCGCTTCACCTGCTGCGCCAACAACGTCAGCGCATCGTAGTCCTCCATCCCATCGCGCAGGATCTCCAGCCTCAGGCTCGACAGCGGGCCGTCCGGGCCGGGGTAGATGAAGTAGCCGTCGCCGTTCCGCCCGCCGTCGTTCCACGGCACCCGCGGCCAGCGCTTGTCGGGCGGCAGTGGGTCCATCGTCCGGCCGTCGAAGCCCGGCCAGTGGTTCAGGCCCCAGTAGAGCAGGCCCTGCGCCTTGCGCTGCCAGGTCTGCCACAGCAGCAGCCGGTGCGACGGGGCCGGCTGGTCGAGGTAGAAGTTGCTCCACGGCGCGGTGGGGCCGCAGCAGACGTACCACCAAACCTCCTCGCCCGCCGCCCGGCGCGCGTTCGCCGCCACGTCATCGTAGCCCGGCGTGAGCGGGCACCAGACGCCGATGCTGCCGTGCAGCCCGAGGTGGCTCTGCGGCGGCGCCGTGATCAGCGTCCGCAGCCCGGGCCAGCCCTGCCGCGCCAGCTCGTAGAACCGCTTGATCTCGGCCAGCAGCTCCGGCTTGTCCGCCGGCGGCTCGTCGTAGCCCTGCAGGTAGGCCCGCTCCGCCCAGCCCTTCGCCTGGAAGTGCTCTCGCGCCACGCGGAAGAAGCGAGTCACGGTGTCGGCATACTCCTGAGTGTGCCGGTCCAGTGTGACGGTGCGGATCACGCTGGTCGCGGTGTCCTTGACCGGGAACGAGCTGAAGTAGCTGCCGAACCAGTGGTCGTCCGCCACGTTGAACGCCGACATGCCGCGGGCGAAGCAGTATTCGAGGTACGGATCCCAGGCCGGCCAGTCCACCTGCAGCTCGCCCTGCGCATCCCTCAGCATCCGGACGAACGGCTGATCGTGCCACTCGGCCGCGTCCACGGGCGCCAGCCGGGCCTCCAGCGCCAGGTCGAGGAACTGGCGGTAGAAGTCGTCCGGCACCGTCTCCATGCCGTAGAAGTTGCGGATGGTGTGGCGAAACATCCAGAAGCTGGTGGGCAGCGACGGCGTGTCGGGCAGGGCGTAGTCGCGGACGCGGAGCGTGATCGGCAGCTCGGCCCGGGCCGTGGCGGTGCGGGCCGTCAGGCGCCCGCGATACTCTCCCGGCCGCGCGTTCGCAGGGACGTGGACCGTCAGCCAGAGATACGGAACGCCACCGGCGGGCGCCTTGAACGGCTGAGCCTCGAGCAGCGGGTCGGGCCACGCGCCGGTGCCGGCCCGCACCGTGTCGGCCCAGCGGACCTTGATCTCGTTCGCCAGGATGCTCCCGCCCGCTCCCTTCAGGTCGCTCACGTCCGCGCGCAGCTCGCCGTCTCCGAGCCCGAGCACCAGCACGCCGAGCGACTCGCGCTCCCTCCTCGCCGCCGAGAGCACGCCCTCGCGGCTCGCCGCCCAGGCCTCGAACCGGCCAGGATCGATCAGCTCGGAGAGGCTCGGCCGGAGCGACGGCGGCAGGGCGCGGAGGGCCAGCGGCCCGCTCCGCAACTGCCGGGTCGCCGCCGCCACGCGCGCCTCACGCTCCGCCTGGAGCTGCGCCGCCGGGCCGACGAACACGTCGTCGAACCACACCGTGCCGATCACGCCCTGGATCCGGAGCTGCAGCTCGAGCCGCTCGGCCCCGGCCGGGGTGACGAAGGTGAACTGGAACGGGGTCCACGCCTCGGCCTTCGGCAGCGACTTCTCCCAGGCGCCGAGGAACCGGCGGTCGGCGGTCTGGTAGTAGACGCACGGGTGCGCGGCCATGTCGGCGTCGCTGCGGTACCAGCCGCGAATCTGGTGCAGCACGCCGCCCTGGATGGGGGGCTCGAGGCGCTGGCGGGCCATGTAGTAGTCGCCGGCGGTGGTCAGCCTCACCCACACGCAGCGTTCGCCGGAGTGCGCCCCGCCGGCCTGCCACACGGCCTCGCCCTCGCCGCGGCCCTCCATCCCGAGGTCCCAGCCGGCCGGCTGGGCGCCGTTGGCGTCCTCGAAGCCGGGGTTGGAGAGCCAGTTCGGGTCCTCGGCGGCGCGGGCCAGACCGGCGGCGACGGCGACACAGGCGAGGAGGCGGAACATGCGGCGGCTCCAGCGGCGCGGCTGGATTCCGCGGTCCGCGCACCGCACCTCCTGATCGACCGTCTCCGGCCGTCGCTCGTTCGGCTGCTTCACTCCGGCGCGATGATCCAGAGCATGTCCGCCGGACTCGTGTAGGTCACGCCGTTGAGGGTCACCGAGACCTGGCCCTGGAACAGGATTGCCTGCAAGTCGTTCGTGCCCGAGACCGGCTCTGTATCCGTCACCGTCAGGTTCACCGACGCGCTGTTGTTGCCCTCAGTGGCGCTGGAGGTCAGCGTCTGACCGTCGAACGTGGTCGTGCCGACCCCGGAGAAGGTGGGTCCTCCCACGAACAACAGGTGGATCTCCAGACTGCCGGCTTCGGTCGGAACAAAATAGCTGGCCTGTATTCCGAGCGCGTAATCGGGTGGCGTCGCCGGCCCGGTGGCCCTGAACACGACGCTGACCTGGGGGACGTACGTATGGCCCAGCCGGACGTTGCCGCCTTGCTGCGGGCAGTCTGGTCCTACCGTGCCGTAGTCCCCGTTGGCCTGCAGCCCGCCCCCGACCGGCTCGCCGGCGCCCCCTTGACGGGTGCCCGTGCCGCGCCAGCCTATCACACCGCCCGGGGTGCCTTGGCCCCCGTTACCACCGTCTCCTCCGTAGCCGAAGGCATCGCCGCCACGGCCAGCGGGCCACGGCCACGCTGTGCCGCCGTCGCCTCCTCTGGCTCTGCCATCTCCGCCGCCCCCGCCGGCGCCGCCGGGCTGCGTCGCCGGGCAGGTCAGGCTGCCGCCGCTGCCGGCACTCCCGCCGCGAGCGTTGGCCGTGCCGCCGTCGCCCGGCTTGCTCTTTTCCCCGATGGGAAGCTCGATCGAGCCGCCGTCTCCGCCTCGCGCGACCGCATTGCCCCCGCGCCCGCCTCGCTGCCCCGGTGCGCCGTCCCCACCGGTCGCCCCCACCGCTCGCGCCGTGCCGCCTTGCCCCCCGACATTCGCCACGAGGGCCCACGCGTAAGGATGCTCCACCGTTGGTTCGATGCTGAGGGCTCGACCGCCATTGCCGCCGACGGCGTTCGCATGCACTCCGTCAAGGGTATCCGGCCTCGCTGCCGCCAGATCGATGTCGACGTTGCCACCGTTGCCGCCGCGACCCTCCCCGTCGCCGCCGTTCGCGCCCGTCGTCCGGATCTCCGGTTCTGCGCCTTGCCGTGTGAAACGGAGGCCCACGCGAACGCCTTGGCCCGGTTCGCCGAACGACAACGAGCCGGCATCGCCGCCATCCCCACCGGAGGTCACGCCTGTGCCAAAGACGTAGACCGGACGAGGGTTGCCCTGGGCATCCGGTATCTGCTCCGTCTGGACCCCAGACACAGCCTGTGCCGCGACCGCCCATCGGCCGCTGTCGCCCCCGGCGTTGGGCAGCGTGGCCGGCAACTGCGTCGTGGCCGTGGCCGCGCCACGCACCACGCCGTTCCCTCCATGGCCCCCGCCGCCCACGTGCAAGAGGCCCGCCTGCTGGTAGATCGTGAGAGTCCCGTTGGCGCAGCCAACGATCAGCGACCCGCCGTCGCCGCCCGCGCCGCCCAACAGCCCGGCTCCCCCGTTGCCGCCGTTCCCCGCTTGCAGGCCGGCCGCCGCGCCCGCCTGCCGCACCGCCGGCGCCGGCCCGAGGGTCACGTCGCCGCCCGTCGTGCCCAGGTCGACGGTCCCACCGTCACCGCCGTCGCCCCCGTTCCCGGTCGCCGCGCCGGCCGCGCCTGCGCCGGTACCGATGCTCCCATTGACCGCGATGTCACCGGTTGCGCGGATGGTGATGTCACCCGCATCTGCCCCGGCTCCGCTGGCATTCGCAGAATACAACCGTCCGTCGATCCGGGCCGTCTGGCAGTTGATGGTCACGTCGCCGCGACACAGCACCCGCTCCGCGGGTCCGACCACGAAGTCGGCCTCGTTGACCGTGCCTTCGAGGGTGCGTGTGGGTCCC
>JACPDV010000236.1:0-3800 GCA_016183835.1 Armatimonadota bacterium | reverse complement strand
CGTCGTCCGAACAGGCCAACAGCACTATGCCGCCCAGGATGCCCACCGTGAGGAACAGGGAACGCCTTCGTGCGCCACCCATCGCCGTGGCTCCACGGCGCCTTGCGGCGCCCGCTGGAACCGGCGGCCAGGACAACGCTCCCGGCCGCCGGCCATGCCTCTGTCATGCCGATGCGACCGACCCTGCCCTGCGCCACCCGAGGGGGCGCTTCCCCGCAGGTTCATTGGCCCGGCGTCCCGCATGTCCTCCTTCGTCATGCAACCGGTTGGTCCAGCGAGCTCGATGCCACGGCACGGAGGCGCCACAGCGGATGTGCAGCGCTCCTGGGGACGGGCCCGACTGCTCGCGCGGACTTGGAGCAGAGCGAGAGAGAGCCCATGCCGCGACACAGGCGAGGAGGCGGAATATGCGGTAGCGCCGGATGCGGAGCCTGTTTCAGCGATCCGGGCGGCGGACCTCCCCGGCGTCCCAGCCGAACGGCCGGCCGTGGCGGGCGGACGACATCGGCGCGGCGAGCGTCGCCCCGCCCAGCAACAACAGCAGGAGGCCGCTGTGCGTCGGACTGAGGAAAACCGCCGGCACGAGCGCCGCGGGCAGCAGGGCCAGCAGCGTCCGGCGCCCGACCAGCATCGAGGCCAGCAGCGCTCCGGTCAGCGGCGCCAGGATCACCGCCGCCACCGAGCCGAGGTAGTTGGCCAGGACCGCGGCCGCGCCGAACCCGGCGGTGAGGAGCGCCAGGGTCGCCGACAGCGGACCGGGGCCGGGCCGCCGGCCGTCGGAGAGCTCGAGCGCCAGCAGGCCCGCGAGGCAGAGCAGGAGGCCGGCCGGCAGCGCGCTCACGGCCTGCAGGTAGCAGTCCCGGCCGGCCACATCCGGCGGCAAGGCGATGCCGATCTGCTGCGCGGTGATCACGTTCGCCAGCTCCCAGTGCAGCGTGGCGCCGGACGAGCCGATGGGTGCCAGACTGCTGCGCAGGAACCGCACCGGGCCGTCGGTCTCGACGTCGAGCCGGAACTGCTGCACGCGGCGCCGCTGCGAGCCCAGGTCGTAGCGCCACGAGCCGGCGCCGAAGACCTTGTAGTGCACGACCGCGTCGCGCCGCTCGCCGTGCGCCAGGGTGCCGCGCCACTCGTAGTCGCCGCCCTGACTGGGCTCGGCCACCGGCTGCCCGCCAACGGTGATGCTCAGGTCGCGCACCGTGCTGCCCGGCGGCAGCGGAAACACGACCCGGGCCAGCACCGGCTGTGCATGCGGGTTCTCGATGGTGTAGCGCCCGTCGAACTCGGCAGTGAAGGCGCGCCCGGTCAGCCGCCGCAGGCGGACGTGGAGCTGTGAGGCGGCGAACGGGTACGGATCCTCGTCGAGCCGGGTGACCTCGCGCGTGAAGACCACGTGCTGCCCGCTCCGGCGGAACGAGTCGGCCAGGCGCAGCACATTGGCCGCCGACGGGTCCGCGAGGTACGGCGAGAGCACCTGCACCCCCTCCGCGCCGATGCGCTGGAGGAACTCCGGCGGCAGCGACAGGTTGCGGGTGTAGGTCCGCTCCACCAGCGCGGCGAGCGAGGGTCCGTACTGGTAGACGGGCGGCCCGGCCGGCACCGGCCGGGCGGTGGCTTCGGCCGACTCGCGCCAGGCCAGGTCCTCGCGGGCGAGCGGCTGGACGGTCCGCAGCGCGGTTACGGCCACCACCAGCAACAGACCGGTCGCCACGTAGCCCAGCAGCAGCGGGGCGAGGCCGCGCCCGTCCCCCGGGGGCAGCGGCGCCTCGTCAGCCCGCTGCCGCTTCAGCGCCAAGGTCACGATCGCCGCGGCGGCCAGGATGGCCAGCGGCAGGGCGAGCCGCGACCCGAGGGACCCCACGCGGGCGAGGGACTCGAGTACGGCGTCGAAGTAGGGTGTGATCATCATCTTCTCCTGGGGGCTGCCGTCGGCAGCGGGCCGCTGATCATGGTACGCGGCGGGGGCGCGCTTGCGCCACCAGCCCCTTGTGCGCCGCCGCGCGGCCGGCGCTGGCAGACAGGCAGGGCCGGCGCGCGTTACACTACTGTCGGATCCTGAGAGGGCTCATGCCGCGACGTGGCGGTGACCGCAGCCAGTCGGGTGACGCGGCCCTGCGGGTGGCGCTGTGGTACGCCGCATTCGGCTGCCTATGGATCATCTCGACCGACCGGGCTGCCGAGTGGCTGGCCGGCGGCGCGGCGCAGCTCACCACCTACCAGACCGTCAAGGGCTGGTTCTATGTGCTGGTCACCGCGGGGCTGGTGCACGGGCTGGTGCGGCACTACCTGGGACGGATCGAGCGGGGCGAGCGGCGCCTGAGGCTGGTGCTGGAGGGCAGCCACGACGGGTTCTGGGACCTGAACCTGACCCCCGAGGCGCTGTTCGTCTCGGACCGCCTCCTGGAGATCCTGGGCTATCGGCCAGGCGAGATCGAGGTCACCTCCGAGGCGCTCGGCCGGCACGTGCTTCCCGAGGACCTGCCGGCGCTGCAAGCCGCGGTGGACGCCCACTACCGCGCTGAGACGCCCTACTGCGACGTGCGTTTCCGGATCCATACCGCGGCCGGCGAGCTGCGCTGGCTGCGCCAGCGCGGGGCCGTGGTGGAGCGCGACGCCAGGAACCGGCCGCTGCGTTTCACCGGCACCACGAGCGACATCACCGAACAGGTGCTGCTCGAGCAGCAGCTCGCCCAAGCGGCCAAGATGGAGGCCATGGGCCGCTTGGCGGGCGGCGTGGCCCACGACTTCAACAACCTCCTCACCGTCATGATCGGTTACGCGGAGTTCATGCGCGACGGGCTGCCCGAGGAGTCGCCGATGCGCGGCGACCTGGAAGNNGCAGCGCGCGGCGCGCCGCGTGGCTCACCGATCAGCTCCTGGCCTTCAGCCGCAGGCAGCCCGGCGCGCCGCAGCATGTCGATCTCGGCGCCGCCGTAGGCGGCATGGCGGCGCTGCTCCGCCGGCTCCTCGGCGAAACCGTCGCGCTCGAGCTGGATCTCCCCGCGGACCTCGGCACCGTGTCCATCGACCCCGGGCAGCTCGAACAGGTGCTGATGAACCTGACCGTCAACGCCCGCGACGCCATGCCCGAGGGCGGCCGGCTGCGCATCGCCACTCGGCGGGAGGACGTTGCCGACATCTTCGACCAGCTCCACCCCGGTCGCGAGCCGGGCCGCTACGTGGTGCTCAGCGTGGCCGACGATGGACTGGGCATGGATGCCGGCACCCGCGAGCGCATCTTCGAGCCGTTCTTCACCACCAAAGGCCGCAGCCAGGGCACCGGGCTCGGGCTCGCCACCTGCTACGGCATCATCAAGCAGTGCGGCGGGTTCATCGAGTGCGACAGCACACCCGGGCGTGGCAGCGTGTTCAGCATCTTCCTGCCCGCCACCGACCGTCCGCCCAGCCACGCCCCGGCGGAGAGCGGCGACGAGTCCCCCGCGCGTGGCCACGAGTCCATCCTGATGGTGGAGGATGACGACGGCGTCCGGGCGATGACGAAGCGTGCGCTGGAAGCCGCCGGCTACCGCGTCACCGAGGCGCCCGACGCCGCGCACGCGCTCGCCGCCGCCGAGACCACCCCCGTGGACCTGCTCCTCACCGACGTGGTGATGCCCGGCATGGACGGCGCCACCCTGGCCACCCAGCTCCGCGAGAAGCTCCCGGGGCTGCGCGTGGTGCTCATGTCCGGCTACGCCGAGAGCAATGCCGTGCGCGAGGTGCTGTCCTCGATGCCCGCCGGCTTCCTCGCCAAGCCGTTCACCACCTCGCTCCTCACCCAGCGGGTGCGCGAGGTGCTC
>JACPDV010000217.1 GCA_016183835.1 Armatimonadota bacterium | reverse complement strand
AGCATTGCAGCGTCTCGATGGCGTGGTAGCCGTAGGCCTCCACGTGGGCATAGCCGATGCTCACCGCGGGGCGCAGGTCGCAGCCGCGCTCGAGCTCGAGGAACGGCTTGCGCCAGCCGAGGGGGAGTGACGACCCGGCCATCATCGGCACGCCGAGCTGCTTGGCGCGGGCGTACATCCAGTGGGCGTCGGGCCAATTGTAGCTGAGGTGCTTGTCGCAGAAGACGGGGCAGACCTGGCCGGTCTCGGCGAAGACGCCGCAGATCTGCTCGAACAGGGCGCGGCGCGGGTACATGTGGCGGCCCAACTCGTCGTGCGGGTAATCGCCGTGCTCGCCGATCAGGATCACGCCCTGGCAGACCAGCTCCTTGCCGCCGCCGGTGAGCGCGTCGCGGACGCTGCGGCCGGCGCGCACGCCGTTGCGCCAGAGCATCGCCTGGCCCATGTCGCGCGGGTCGATCTGCTCGAGGTAGGCCGAGACGAGCTGGGTGCGCGGCTCGCGCAGGCCGTCGTCATCGGTGGGGAAGCCCTTGATGAACTTCGTCACGATGACATCGGCGTGCGAGTAGGGGAAATACGTGGTGATGACGGCCGAGATGGGAGGTTTCACCGCAGACTCCAGGGACCGGCAGGGCTTCGGCGCGGCCGGCCGGCCACCTCTTTGCTGCGAAACCGTTGCGGTATAAGCAAAAAAGTGATTGCGCCCACCCGGACGATGTGTTACCACCACATTGCTGGCGCGACTCGGCGGCGGGTCGCGGGGGTCCACTGGGGATCGGGAACGGTCCCGATTCTTGACGCAGTCGGGGGTAACCACGCCGGGCTGTCCAACGGCGTGGTTCTATGCGCTAACCTCATTCAGTTCGATACTTTGACCTTCCAAGTCACCTTGCGTGCTATATAGCTATCTACGATGATGCGTAGTTCCAGGTTGTGCGGCCCGTTGCGGACCTTGGTCGTGTCCCACTCCAGCTCAAAGGGCCGCGCGTTGGTCGCCACCTGCTCCCGGCCGTCGAGCACCGCGGCCACGGTCGGCCGGTCGTGGTAGGTGCTCACGCCGGCGCTCAGGTGCACCCGCCCCCGCAACGTGCGGCCGTCCTTCACCGCCAGGTAGCGCACGCCGCGCTCCTGCACCGGCCCGGGCTGCACGCTGGTGAGGAAGTAGGGGCTGTTCACCGCCTGCTGGTAACCGGCCAGCACGGTGGGGTCGGTGGTCAGCGTGAAGTCGTTGGTCCGCCGCTCGGAGCGGGCGCCCGCGTTGCTCAGGTTGTTGATGTCGTACCAGCAGATGGCCTTGACCCTCGGGAAACGGCGCGGCAGGGCGGCGAACAGCCGCTGCAGCTTGCCCACGGCGAAGTCGGGGATGCTCCGCCCGAGGATCGAGCAGTGGTGCGTGGCCGCGTACTCGCAGACCATGATCGGTTTCCGCGCGGCGTAGGGGCGGTAGACGGCCTCGAGCAAGTCCGCGGGATCCTCCTTGTCCGCCGGGTGCTGCGGGTTGCCGTCGTGGAAGCGGACGGAGTAGAAGTTCACGCCCACCCAGTCGACGTAGTCGTCGCCGGGGTAGTAGCGCGCGATGTTCCAGGCCGGGAGGGCATTGGGGCACCAGACCATCGCCACGTTGGGGGCGTGGCGGGCCATCACGTCGTGGACCAGCCGCCACTTGGCGATGTAGTCGGCCGGGTCGTGGCTGTAGGGCGTCCAGTCGCCGTTCATCTCGCTGGCGTAGCGGAGGAAGACGGGCATGTCGGCGGCGGCCGCCGCCCGCGCGAAGCCCTGCAGCTCGGCGTCATCCTGCACCCGGCTCAGCCCGGAGTTGGGCTCCAGGGCGATCTGGATTCCGGCGCCGGCGGCCTTCACCCGCTGCGCCCAGTCGCTCGGGAAGGGCTTGCCATACTCGCGGTAGTCGTAGAACAGGCTGTGGTGCTTGCCGGTCAGCGCGTTGAACGCCTCGTAGTCGCCGCGCACCTTGGGGTCGCGCTCGATGATGGCGCCCACGTAGCAGCCCACGGCGGGCTCGAACTTGGCCGGCCCGCAGCGGGCGTTGACCAGGATCTCCTCGTCGTAGAGGCTGACGCGGGTGTCCAGCCAGTTGGCCTTGGCCTCCTCGACCAGCGCGCCGTTGACGTCGCCGTCGTGGCGGTAGACGGCGGCCTCACGGCGATAGGCGTCGGCCGCCTCCTGGAACAGCAGGGCGCGCTCGCAGGCCTCGGCCAGCTTGCGCCAGCCGAAGCCGCTCGGCCGCCGGGCGACGCTCTCGCGCCAGTGCCGCACGTCGGCGGTGACGCTGCCGCGGGTGGGTGTCCGAGCGGGGAACGGCACCGGCCCGGCGAGCGCGGTGAAGCCGTCGGGGGTGGCGGCGAGCAGCGGCAAAACGGCGAGGAGCGGGCAGAACACGACACGACGCATCACGGTTGCTTCTCCCTTACCCGGCTCAGGGAGCCGGCGCCGCGAGGAACGGCAGCATGGTCCGCAGGTCGTCCGGGCCCTTGCCCGCGGCGACCGGGCGGCCGCCGCGCGCACCCCCTTCGTCCTTGCCGTTCGGACCGACGCAGTAGATCATGCCGCGCACCGGGACGTAGCGCACCAACTTGCCATCGAACGGGTCGATGGGCGGCTCCCGAAGGTAGGCGGGCGCCAGCTCGGACAACGACCCTGGCAGTCGGCCATGGTCTTCGAGGTAGATCCGCAAGGCGATGCAGGTCTGGATGGAGGCCAGCTCCCAGCGCCGCCGGTCGGCGAGTTGGAGCATCGTCGGCCGCACGGAGTCGGTCATGTCGAGCAGCGCGCGACCGACGAAGTTGTACACCTTGTCGACGCCGTGCGCCGGTGGGATCCGGATCCGGCCGAGGTCGCGCTGCCAAGCCGGCAGGGCCGCCTGGCGGATGGCCTCCTCGGTGCCGCGGCGAGCCAGACGCACCGTCTCACGAGGCATGCAGAAGAACGTGGCGCGGTTGGTGAAACCGCTCTTGCTGCGGGTGCCCGTGGGCGGCTCCAAGTCGGCCTTGGTCCAGTGGTATTCGACGGCGAGCATGTGCTGGCAGGCCTGTGGCTCGTTGAGCCAGCCGTCGAGCCGCCGCAAAGCGTCGCGCCAGGCGGTCTTCTGCGCCTCGCTCCATCCGCCGCGGGGCCACGAGACCGTTGGGTCGTGGCGCGCGGGATCGAGTCCCGGAGAGCGGCCCAGGCCGGCACGCAGAGCCTGCAGCCCAATCGCCTCGAATGCCGTGGCCATGGCATACGACGTGAAGGTGCCGCCGCCGTCGGTCAAGCGGCGGCCGAGGCCAGCGATGCCGAAGCCGTCCGCGATCCCACCGGCGGCGTCGCCCGCGTCAAACCTGCGCTGCGCGCGGTGACCCCGCAAGCGAACGTAGGACCTGAGCCGCATCGCCGCCGCGAGGGCCGCCGGGTCGGCCGACAGCGGGTCGGCCTGCGGCCACCGAGCGTCCGGCAGAGCGGCGGCGCGATCGGCCGCGTCGAGCCTCGTCGGGTCCGACCGGATCGCAGCCTCGGCTGCCCGCTCGGCGGCGATGCTCATCGTTGGCAGCGCGCCCGGAGGCGCGGGCGGGCCGAGCAGGGGCTCCAGCGCTCGTTGAATGCCGAGCAGGGCGTTCTGTGCGTCCGGCACATCCCGCCGCGGGTCCGGGATGGTCTCCACGTCGGCCCGGTGTGGCAGCAGCCCCGGTCCGAAGACCACCAGCAACCCGATCAGCACAAGCCAGCCCAGGGCCTTGAGGATCCGCAGCCACCACGGCGCCTTGCGCTTGCCCATCGCCGCCCCTCCCTCTGCCGCCGGCCCCTGGGTTCGGTCTCGCCCCTGCGGCTCCTCTCCGACCTACTGCCCCCAACGGCGTCCGGTCACCCCCTCCTTGTCAAGGAGGGGGCAGGGGGAGGTCCAGTGGACGGGGCGGCGCCGGCTGGGACTGGACCTCACCGCAGCCCTCTCCTTGGCAACGAGAGGGGGCCGGATCATCCGCCGCACCAAGCACCAAGCACCGCCCGCACCGACATGGTACCCTTGCCCCGGAGACCGCCGATGCTCGCGCTCGCGCTCTGCCTCTCCGCCGTGTCCGCGGGGCCGCTCCCGGTGGGGGTGAGCTGGACCGTGGTCGACCTCGCCGCCCAACGCTCCGCCACCGTGGCCGACCAGCCCGCCAGCGTGCTCGGCCAGGGCCGCCTCGAGCGCACCTTCGACGAGCTCGGCATCGCCCTGCGCGTCGAGCACTGGAACGGCCGGCTGCTGGCCCACCTGCGCGACCTCAGCGGCAAGGACCGCGGGCTGACGCTCAGGCTCCCGCTGGACCTCCCGCCCGGCGACTGGCGCTGGAACACCACCGGCCTCCGCGAGCTGCCCGGCCTGCCCGAGTTCGGCAACACGGAGCGCCCCGACTACGGCCGCTACTCCGCCTATCCGCTCGGCGCGGTCAACGGACCCGGCGGCTGGCTCGCGCTCGCCCGCCCCGCGTTCCCGCTCGAGCTGGTGCGCTTCTCGGCGGTCGGCGGCACGAAGCCGAGGCTGATCGCCGAGGTGGACCTGGCCCTGAGCGAGTTCAGCGACCCGCCGCGCGAGGCCGACCTGGAGCTCCGCTGCGGCTCGGGCGAGGAGGCGAGCGGCCTGCGCAGCGCGCTCCCGCGGCTGACCGACCTGCCCGTGCCGCGGGTCAAGCAGTTCGGCGCCTGGATGCCGTTCTGGGACCTGGCCAAGCTGCCCAACGTGGACGAGTTTGGCTTCGCCTACCAGGAGGGCGCGCCCAACGCCGCGTTTGACGATGCGCTCGGCGCGCTGAGCTTCGTCTACTTCCACTGCGCCGGCGAGTTCGCGAACGTGCCCGGCTACCAGCGCGGCACAGACCCCGAGCCGCCCTACGAACAGGTGGTGGCCGCCTTCAACCGGGTGGCAGAGGAGCACTCGGGCGTCGCGGGCGCGTGGGACGCCTGTGGCCTGCGCGACGCGGCCGGGAAGCTCGCCTACCGCAAGGAGCGCACCTACGGCGACTTCTTCTGCCAGGCCTGCGTCGACCCGGAGCTGCCCTACGGCCAGGCGATGGCCGAGCGGCTGCTCGCCCGCGTGCAGACGCAGCCGGTGCCGCAGGGGATCGACGGCGTGTACTACGACGGTATCGCCGCCGGGCTCGACTACGACCCGCGCCACCTCAAGTCGGCCCGGCATCTGCTGCTGTGGGATGGCAAGCTCGGCCGGCCGGTGAGCTACAACCTGTGGTCGTCGGTGGCCTGGGCCAAGGCCATCCACGACAAGCTGGAGGGCACCGGCAAGCTGACCATGCTCAACGACAGCAGCCTGGTCAGCTTCACCTTCGCCGGGCCGGTGATCGACGTGCCGGGCGCGGAGATGGGAATCAACCTGACCCGCGAGCAGGCTCGGCTGATCCGCGCGCTGGTCGGGCGAAACCCGTTCTGCACCTTGGTCAAGGCCGACTTCAACCAGGTCAGCGAGGCGCAGATCGAGACCTACATGCGACGCTGCCTGGCGTACGCGATCCTCCCCGGCTTCTTCGACATCAGCCCCTCGGGCGACCACCCGGGGTCGAGCTACTGGGAGCATCCCGAGTGGTACGACCGCGACCGGCCGGTCTTCCGGCGCTACCTCCCGCTCTGCCGCGAGCTGGCCGAATCCGGGTGGCAGCCCGAGACGCAGGCCGGCACCGGTGCCCCGGCCGAACGCTTCGGTCCGCGCGCCGGACTCACCTACGTGACCTTTTCCACCGACCCTGGGCCGCTCCTGATGCCGCAGCCGATCACGGTGTCGCCCACGTTCACTCGCCCCGGCGACCTGGCGGTGGAGCTGCTCACCGGCCGAGTCGAGCCGGCTCCGGTTCCCGGCGCGCCGCTGGTCGTCCCGTTGGTCAGCGAGGATCTCTCGGTCTGGTCGTTCGGTTCGGCGCGGGCGCAGGCGGCGGCGTGCGTGGGGCGGGCGCGCGACCTGCTCGACGGCCGCGCACGCTACCTGCGTGCGGTGGCCAAAGGCGGGGAAACGCTCACGCCGTGGGGCCCGTACATGGAGCAGGGCGCCACCGTTGCCGCGCCGGGTCACGACAGCGCGCACTGCCTGCAGGTCGAGCGCAAGGAGGGCCAGGGCCACGCCGGGGCGACGCAGACCATCACGGTCAACCACGACCGGCCGCGCAAGCTGCTGGTCTCGGCGTGGAGCCGGGCGGAGGGCGTGACCGGCCAGCAGGACCGGGACTACGCGGTCTACGTGGACTGCTACTACACCGACGGCAGCGCGATCTACGGGCAGACGATCCCCTTCGCCACCGGCACCCACGACTGGCAGCCGGGCGAGCTGACCATCGAGCCGGCCAAGCCGATCCGCAACATCAACGTCTACCTCCTGTTCCGCGGCAACCACCTGGGCCGTGCCTGGTTCGACGACGTGCGGGTCCGCTGCGCGGACGAGCCGGAGCGGGAGCTGCTGCCTCGCGGCGGGTTCGAGTCCGAGGGCGGGCGGCCGTTGGCGCAGGGCGACGCCGCCGCGGAACGGGTCAATGCGCCGCTCGCGGAGCTGGCCCGCCGGCTGGCTGCCACGCCGCCGCGAATCGGCGCGGCGGACGTGGAGCCGCTCCTCAGCGCGGCGCAGACGGCGGCGAAAGAAGCGGGGTGGGGCCCGGACACCGACCGCACGCTGCGCGACGTGGAGGAGCTGCGCTGGCACCTGGCGCTCGCCCGCGCCTCCGCCGACCGCAAGGTGCCCCCGCCCGTCCGCGGGTCGCGCCTGACCCGCAAGGCGTCGCTGGCTCAGCCGGCGGCGCCGCAGGCGGGTCCCTTGCGCTATCGCGCCGACGCGGGCAAGATGCCGGCCGGGACGCTCGTCAGCGTGGACAGCAACTTCGACAACTACACCCCGGTGGTGCTCACCGACGGCCGCGTCAACCCGGAGTCGCCGGACTGGTGGAAAGTGGCCTGGGCTTCGGCCGAGACGAACGACGCACACTGGGTGGAGCTGCGCTTCCCGGCGGCGGTGGCGCGCGGCACGCTGCGGGTCTGGTGGGCCCGCGACGGCGGCCGGCTCTACCGCTCGCCGAAGCTGGCGCTGCAGGTGCCCGGCGGCGCCGGCTGGCGGACGGTCGCCGAGGGGAGCGGCGAGCCGGCGAGTCTCGACCTGGCGCTGCCGGCGGGCTCGTGGCCGGCGGTGCGGGTCTGGCAGCCGGCCGGTGGCGGGCCGCCCGAGCGGCCGGAGCTGATGTGGATTACGGAGTTGGAGTGGCTCCCCTGGGGGTAAGACGGATGGCGGAGGCTGGAGTGCGCGGTTGAGCGTCCTCGCCGACCAGTTGGACTATCTGCAGTTCCTCGCGCTGCTGGCCAGCACGTTGGTGGCGCTGGCCGCGTGGGAGCTGCAGCGGCTGGGCGACCGGCGGGTGGCGTGGGACTGCTATGCCTTCGCCCAGGCGGCCATGGCGGTGGCCTTCGGCTCCGACCTGCTCACGCTCTGCGCGATGAAGGACTCGATCTTCGCGCCGGTGCACGTGGTGGCCTGGGCGGTGGCGCTGGGGATGACCGCCGAGTTCGGCCGGCAGTCCCTGACGCGGAGCGGGCTGGCCACGCGCGGCCGGTGGTTGACGCCGATTCTGGTGGTGATCGCCGGGTTCGGCGCGCGGCACGGGGCGGTGGGCTACGAGACGGCGCTGTGGCGCTGGGTCGGCTTGCCCGGCGGGCTGGCGGCGGGGCTGGCGCTCTACCTCGGTGCGGTGGCCGGGCTGGCGCAGGCGGTCTTCTTTGTGGTCATGTGCGTGGTGGTCCGGCCCACCAACTTGAGCGCGCTGCCGGCCCTCGACCGGCCGCTGAGGGAGATCCTGCAGCTCCCGCTCAAGCTCTTCTGCGCTGTGGTCATGCCCGTCCTCGCGGCCGCGGTGTGGCACATCTACAACGCGGTTCGCAGGACGCGGTTCGCCGGGTTCGAGTTCGTCAGCGGGGGATGGCCCGCCCTGCGCCTGGCGGCGGCGCTGGTGTGCGTGGTGGCCGCCGGCTGGGCGGGCACCGAGAGCGTGGCGCGCGACGCCGACCTGCGCAAGCGCCAGGAGCTGCTCAACGTCGCCTCCGCGGCGGCGGCCGTGGTGGACCCGGTGCTGGTGGCCCGCCTCCACGGCGACCCGCGCGACCCAGCTCTCCCGCAATGGAAGGCGCTCTACCGGCTCTGCCACAGCCTCGCCAACACCGGCCGCAACGTCCGCTTCGTCTACTTGATGGGCAAGCGCAACGACAACGTGGTGTTCCTGGTCGACACGCAGCCGGACCGCTTCGAGGCCAGCGGGCCGGACAGCGCGCCGGGCGAGGTGTACGCCGAGGCCAGCCGGGAGCTGCAGGCGGTGTTCGAGGCGGGCCGGCCGTTCACCGAGGGGCCGCTGCCGGACAAGTGGGGCGAGTGGGTCTCGGCCTTCGGGGTGATCCGCCACCCGCTCACGGGCCGGGTGATGGCCGTCCTCGGGCTGGACGTCGACGCGCGCTCGTGGCGGGCGGACCTCTTCCGGCAGCGGCTGACACCCATCGTCGGCACGCTGCTCCTGGCGGGGCTGCTCCTGGCGTTCCACGTCGCGCAGTGCCACACCCGCGAGTCGGCGGCCAGCCTGGCTGTCTCCGAGCAGCGCTATCGCGGGCTGGTGGAGGGCTCGCCCAACATCATCCTCCTGCTCGACCGCGAGGGGCGCTGCGAGGCGGTGAACTCCGCCGGGCTGGAGCTGCTCGGCCGCTCCGACGCGGAGCTGCTGGGCCACTCGTTCGAGGAGTTCGTGGCCATCGAGCAGTGGGACATGGCGCGCGCCGGCCTGGCGCGGGCGCTCACCGGCGAACTGGTGCAGCTCGACGACCTGACCACGCCCGGGACCACCGACGAGCGGATCTGGCACGTCGTGCTCAATCCCATTCTCGACGAGCACGAAACGGTGCAGCGTGTGGTAATGATCGGCGTGGACGTCACCGCGCGGAAGCAGGCGGAGGAGCAGCTCCGGCGCTCGAAGGAGGCCGCCGAGCAGGCCAACCGCGAGCTCGAACGCACTTCCGCCCTGGCGCAGCAGCTCGCCGCCGAGGCGCAGCGCGCCAACGCCGCCAAGAGCGAGTTCCTGGCCAACATGAGCCACGAGATCCGGACGCCCATGAACGGCGTGATCGGCATGGCCGGGCTGCTCCTCGATACCGACCTGAACACCGAGCAGCGCGAGTACGCCGAGACCGTGCGGAGCTGCGGCGATGCGCTCCTCTCGGTGATCAACGACATCCTCGACTTCTCCAAGATCGAGGCCGGGCGGCTGCAGCTCGAGAGCCTGGATTTCGACCTGCGCATCGCCGTCTCCGACGTGGCCGACATGCTGGCGCTGTGGGCGCAGGAGAAGGGCGTGGAGCTGCTCTGCCTGGTGGAGCCCGAAGTGCCCTCGCTCGCGCGCGGCGATCCGGGCCGGCTGCGGCAGGTCTTGTCCAACCTGGTCTCCAACGCGGTGAAGTTCACCGAGCGCGGCGAGGTGGGCATCCGCGCCAGCCTGGCGGGCGAGACGGCCGACAGCTTCACCGCCCGGTTCGAGGTGCGCGACACCGGGATCGGCATCCCGGCGGACAAGCTGGGGACGCTGTTCACCCCCTTCACGCAGGTGGACTCCTCGACCTCGCGGCGTTACGGCGGCACCGGGCTGGGGCTCAGCATCTGCCGGCGGCTGGCGGCGATGATGGGCGGCCAGGTGGGCGTTGCCAGCGAGCCGGGCGTGGGCTCCACCTTCTGGTTCACCGCGGTGCTCGGCAAGCAGCTCGGGCGCGCGCCCGAGAGCCCGCCGGCGGATCTGCGCGGGCGGCGGATTCTGGTGGTGGACGACAACCAGACCGCGCGGCGGCTCCTCTCGGTGCTGCTCACGAGCTGGGGCTGCGAGCCGCTGATGGTGGGCGACCCGGCCGAGGCGGTCCCGGCGCTCAAGGAGGCCCACGCGGCCGGCCGGCCGTGCGACGTGGCCGTGCTGGACATGGTGATGCCCGGCATGGACGGCGACGAGCTGGGGCGCCGGATCAAGGCCGGGCCGGAGCTGGCGGGGCTGCCCCTGGTGATGCTCACGTCGCTCGGCCAGCGCGGCGAGGCGGAGCGGCTGCATCAGATCGGGTTCGCCGCCTACCTCACCAAGCCGGTGCGCGAGGGGCAGCTCCAGGCCTGTCTCGCCGCGGTGCTCGCCCGCGCGCCGAAGGCCGAGGACCAGTCGGCCGAACCGCTCGTCACCCGCCACAGCCTGGCCGAGCGCGAGCGCCGGCGAACCAGGGTGCTGGTGGCCGAGGACAACATCACCAACCAGAAGGTGGCGGTGCGCTTGCTGGAGCGGCTGGGCTATCGGGCCGACGCCGTGGCCAACGGCTACGAGGCGGTCCGGGCGCTGGAGCAGATCCCCTACGACCTGGTGCTGATGGACTGCCAGATGCCGGAGATGGATGGCTTCGAGGCCACCGCGCGGGTGCGCGACCCGGCCTCGGCGGTGCGCGACCACCGGGTGCCCATCATTGCCCTGACGGCGAACGCCATGCAGGGCGACCGCGAGCTGTGCCTGGCGGCGGGGATGGACGGCTACCTCTCCAAGCCGGTCCAGGCCGAGGCGCTGCAGACGGTGGTGGAGCGGTGGATCCGGCGCGACGAGCCGGCGGCGGGCGACCCGGTCGACGGGGCGGCCGACGACCGCGCGGTGTTCGACGCCGAGGGGCTGCTCGACCGCGTGCTGGGCGACGAAGAGCTGGCGCGCGACGTGATCCGCGATTTCCTGGACGACACGGGTCACCGGTTGCCGCTGCTCAGGGAGGCGCTGGGCGCGGAGGACGGCGCGGCGCTGTCGCGCCAGGCGCACGTGGTGTGCGGGTCGGCGGCCACGGTGGGGGCGCCGGCCCTCGCCGCCGTGGCGGGCCGGCTGCGAGCCGCCGCGGAGGGCGAGGGCAACTCAGTCGGCGAGCTGCTGCAGGAGCTGGATGCCGCCTGGGACGCACTTCGGCCGCGCCTCCGGCAGTTCTAGTTCCCGGGCCGGCCCGGTGGCGGCTCGATGGCCTCGAAATCGCCGGTCCGCCGGAGCCACTCCAGCCACTCTAGCGCCACATCTTCGGCACAACCGACCGCGTCGGCCAGCTCACTCGCCGTGAATCCGTGCGGCCTCGCGCGGGTCAGGTCCACCGCCGCCTGATACACCCGCCGCTCCCTCGCATCGAACCGCCGCACCGCGCGCGCTGAATAGGTCACGCTGCTCCTCCCCGGCTGCCGGCCTACCTGGATGGACAACCCGCGAGGCGGTTGGTGGCGGCGTTGTCAGGGCTGCTTCGCGGTGCTAGAATGCGCGCAGGGAAGGCTGCCACATGTCCGGCTCGGGTCTCGTCCTGGTTGTCGCCGGCCCGTCCGGGGTGGGGAAGAGCACACTCCTCAACCGGCTCCTCAAGACCGATCCGCGCCTCAAGTTCTCGGTCTCGATGACCACCCGTGAGCCGCGCCCGGACGAGGTCGACGGCCAGGCGTACTGCTTCGTGGACGGCCGCGAGTTCGAGCGGGCGGTATCCGCCGGCGAGCTGCTCGAGCATGCTTTGGTCCACGGGCATCGCTACGGCACGCCGCGCCGGCCGGTGGCCGAGCAGCAGGCCGCCGGGTTCGACATCTGCCTCGACATCGACGTGCAGGGCGCCCGCCAGGTCCGCGACAGCGGCGCCGACGCCGCCTTCGTCCTGATCGTCCCGCCCTCGATGGCGGTGCTCGAAGAGCGGCTCCGCAAGCGCCACACCGAGAGCCCCGAGGAGCTCGCCCGGCGGCTCGAGACGGCCCGCGTCGAGCTGGCGCAGCGCGACCTGTTCGACTACGAGGTGGTCAACGAACAGCGCGGCCGGGCGGTCGCCGAGCTGCGCGCCATCCTCACCGCCGAGCGCTGCCGGATCCGATCATGAACGACCTGCACGAGCGCCCCATCGTCCTCGGCGTGTGCGGCGGGATCGCCGCCTACAAGGCCGCCGACCTGTGCAGCAAGTTGGCGCAGGCCGGCGCGACCGTGCGCGTGGTGATGACGCAACACGCGCTCGAGTTCATCACCCCCGTCACCTTCCAGGCGCTCTCGGGCCAGCCGGTCTACACCGCCACCTTCGCCGCGCCCGAGACCTACGGCATGGGCCATCTCTCGCTCGCCGGCTCCGCCGCGGCGATGGTCGTCGCGCCCGCCACCGCCAACCTGCTCGGCAAGGCCGCCGCCGGGATCGCCGACGACCTCCTCACCACCACGCTCCTCAGCGTCACGTGCCCCGTTCTCCTGGCCCCCGCGATGAACCCGGCGATGTGGGCCAACCCGCTCACTCAGCGCAATGTGGCGACGCTGCGCGACGCTGGCCACCATGTGATCGGCCCGGACTCCGGCTGGGTCGCCTGCCGCGACGTGGGGCTCGGCCGGATGAGCGAGCCGGCCGCCATCGTCACCGTGCTGCGGCGGCTGCTGTGGCGCGAGCGCGACCTGGTGGGCCGCACCGTGCTGGTCACCGCGGGGCCGACGCGCGAGCCGATGGACGCGGTGCGGTTCCTCAGCAACCCGTCGTCGGGCAAGCAGGGCTACGCCGTGGCGGAGGCGGCGCTGATGCGCGGCGCCCGGGTGGTGCTGGTCAGCGGGCCGGTGGAGCTGCCGCCGCCGCCGGAGGTGGAGCTGGTGAGCGTGACCACCGCCGCCGAGATGCTCGAGGCGGTCGTGCGGCACGCGGACGCGGCCGACATCGTGGTGGGC
>JACPDV010000234.1 GCA_016183835.1 Armatimonadota bacterium | reverse complement strand
GGCCTCGCCCGACGTGACAGACTGGACCTCCCCCTGCCCCCTCCTTGGCAAGGCGGGGGAGCCAACCGGGCTACCGCTCCTTGGCAAGGAGAGGGAGCCGACCGGCCTACCCCTCGACCACCCTCGGCAACCCGTCGGCCGCCATCAGGTAGACGGACTCCGTGGACGCATTCGTCCGCCGCTGCACCAGCCGGCCAACCAGCGTCGCCACCGCGAAGAACCCCGTCGCCGCCAGGACCGCCGCCGGACCCGTCGCCACGTCGCTGGCGAAGCTCACCGACAGCCCCATCAGGATCGAGCCCACGCCCATCACCGCGGCGAAGATCAGCATCCACTGCCACCGTGCCGACAACTGCGCCGCCGCCGCCGCCGGGATCACCAGCATCGCCGAGACCAGCACCACGCCGACGACCTTGATGCTGACCACCACCGTCACCGCGGTGAGGACCATCAGGAGCGTCCGCAGCGGACCCACCGGGATGCCCGAGGCGTGCGCCGATTCCTCGTCGAACGAGATGCGAGGATGTTGCCGAACAGGTAGGAGAGCAGATCCGACTGCCAGGTGCGGCTGAAGCTCACCACCACCACGCCGAACGCCATCGACGCGGGGAAGAAGACGCCCATCGCCGTGTCTTCGTGCACACCGCGCTTGCCCAGCGCGGCCATCAGCAGTGCCACCACAATAGAGAAGGCGATGGCCCACAGCACCGGCGACTGGTGCAGCAGCACGCCGATGGCCACCCCGCCGAGCGCCGCGTGGGAAATCCCCGAGGCCACAAACGCCATCCGCCGTAGCACCACGAAGAACCCCACCACCGCGCTGAGCAGCGCCACCAGCGTGCCCGCCATCAGCGCGTTGCGACCGAACTCGTAGCCCATGTAGCCCAGCAGTCCACTCATGACACCGGCCCCAGGTGCGCCGGGCGCTGCTCGCCCACCGCATGATGCATGCACTCGGCGCACCACGGCACCGACTGACCGTTGCGCAGCGTGACAGCCGAATCCACCACCTGCGCCAGCAGGTCGAGCTGATGCGAGATGGCCAGGATGCTCAGATCGAGGTCGCGCCGGAGGCGGTTCAGCTCGCGGTAGATCCCCTCCCGCCGCAGTTCGTCGAGCCCGGTGTCGGCCTCGTCCATGAAGAGCACCTTCGGCTCCTGCGCCAAGGCCCGCGCCAGCAGCACGAGCCGCTGCTGCCCGCCGCTCAGCGCGCCGAAGGAGCGGTTGCGCAGGCTCGTCAGCCCGAAGCGGTCGAGCGACTCCATCGCCCGCACGCGGTCGTGCCGGCAGGCATGCCGGCCCAGCCCGATCCGCGCCGCGCGGCCCATCATCACCACGTCGAAGACCGTCAGCGGGAACGTGCGGTGGAAGGTGTCCTTCTGCGGCACGTAGCCCACGTCGCCCCGGCGCACGGCCGACAGCGGCGGCCCGTCGAGGATGTTGACCGACCCGGCGGTGGGCTCCAACAGCCCGAGCAGCAGCCGCATCGCCGTCGACTTGCCGCAGCCGTTCGGCCCCACCAGCCCCACGAACCCGCGGTGCGGCAGCTCGAGCGACATGCCGCGCAACACCGGCGAGCCGTTGTACGCGAAATGGACGTCGTTCAGCCGGACCGCGATGTCGCTCATCTGAGACCCTCCGCCAACTGCCGCGCGTTGTACAGCAGCAGCTCACCGTAGCTGTCGCGCCCGGCGACGCCCTCGCCGCCCTCCGGGTCGAGCACGCCCGCGTGCATCCCGGTCTCGGCCGCCACCACCTTGACCAGCTTGTCGCTGAGCTGCTGCTCGGCGAAGATGGCCTTGACGTGCTTCTGCTGCGCCACGTCGATGACTTGCTTCAGCCACTGCGCCGACGGGTCGCGCCCGGGCTGCTCCTCCACGGTAGCCGCCAACTCCAGGCCGTAGCGCTCATTGAGATAGGCCCAGGCCGCATGGGTGGCGATGTAGCGCTTCTCCGAGCAACCCGCCAGGAGCGCGCGGATGTCGGCGTCGAGCTTAGTCAGCCCGGCCTGGCAGGTCTTCAACCGGCCATCGATCCCGGCCGCCTCCGCCGGCGCCGCCTGCTTGAGCGCCTCCGCGATGGCCGGGGCGATGTCGTCGCGCACTCGGATGGGGTCGAGCCACACGTGCGGGTCGCTCTTGAACAGATCCACGTCCGGCCCGCTGGCGGGCGGCGGCGGCTCGTCGGGGTCCACTACCGCCGGCAGGAGCCTGGTCACGCCCATCGCCGTCACCACGCACCCCTTCGACCCGCCGAGCAGGCCCTGGATCCAGCGGTCGGCGCCGCCACCGGCGCGGACGATCACCACCGCGTCGGCGATGCTCTTCACCTGTGCCGGCGCCGGCTCGAAGGTGTGCGGGCTGGCGCCGGCGGGCACCAGCGACAGCACCGTGAACCCGTCGCCCGCGATCTGCCGCGTGATGTCGGCCAGAGGGAAGATGGTGGCCACCGCCGTGGGCCCGCCCACGGGCGCCGCCGGGGGCGCGGGAGTCCGGTCGCGGCAGCCCGCGAGGGCCGCCAGCGCCGCCACCATCGCCGGCCACACCGCCCGCATCGGCCTGCTCCACATCATGATGCAATGGTATTGCATTCGAGTCAACGGTGGAGAGTGCCGCGGGGTTCCCGAGCCGTTACAACTGGAAGTCGTAGCGGCTTTTCCACCACAGGAGCCGCATGCCGTTGGCGATCACGACCATCGAGGAGCCCTCGTGCGCGATGACCGCGGTGACCAGGGAAATGGTCTGGTTGACGGCGGCGCCGCGGACCACGATGAAGACGAGCACGAGGATCACGCTGAGGGCGAAGAAGAGGTTGAAGAGCACCATCCGGGTGGCGCGCTTGGCCAGGTCGAGGAAGGCGGGGAGGCGCCACAGGTCGTCGCGGACGAGTACCACGTCGGCGCTCTCGAGGGCCAGGTCGGACCCGATGCCGCCCATCGCCACGCCCACGTCGGCGCGCGCCAGGGCCGGAGCGTCGTTGATCCCGTCGCCGACCATCACCACACGGCCGTAGTTCGCCTTGAGCTCTTCGAGCGCGTGGAGTTTGTCGCCGGGGAGCAGCTCGGCGCGCACCTCGTCCACCCCGCAGGCGTCGGCGATGGCCTGCGCGGCGGCCTGCGTGTCGCCGGTGAGCATCACCACGCGCTTGATCCCGGTGCGCTTCAGGTCGCGCACCAGCGCCGCCGCCTCGGGCCGGATGGTGTCGGCCATGCCGATCAGCCCCACCACCTCCTCGCCGATCACCACGACCAGCGCTCGCTCGCCGCGGCCCTCGAGCGGGGCCTCGATCTCCTTCAGCAGGGCCGGCGTCTCGAGCCCCAGCTCGCGCACCCAGCGCGGGCTGCCGACCCACACCGGCACGCCGCCCACCTTGCCCTGCACGCCGCGCCCCAGCACCGCCTCGAACTCGGTGGCCTCCGGCAAGACGAGCCCGCGCGCCTCGGCCTCTTTCACCACCGGCCGCGCCAGCGGGTGCTCCGAGAGCCGCTCCAGCGCCGCGGCGATGGCCAGCACGTCGTCGGCGCCGCGCCCCGACACGGTGTGCACGCCGGTGACCTGCGGCTCGCCCATGGTCAGCGTGCCGGTCTTGTCTAGGGCCACCACGCGAACCGCCGCCGCGGCCTCGATGTGGACGCCGCCCTTGAGCAGGATCCCGCGCTTGGCAGCCGCGGTGATGGCCATGAACATGGCCGCCGGCGTGGCCACCGCCAGGGCGCACGGCGACGCCACCACGAGCAGCGACAGGCCGCGGTAGATGCACTCGGAGAGCGGCTGGCGGAAATAGAGATAGGGGATGGTGATGACGAACACGCAGCCCAGCATGACGAGCGTCGAGTAGCGCTCGGTGGTCCACTCCACCACGCGCTGAGTCAGCGCCTCCTGCTCCTCGGCCTGCTCGAGCAGGCGGAGGGTGCGCGCCAGGGCCGACTCGCCGGCGGCGGCGGTGGCCTCGATGGTGAGGCTGCCTTGCAGGTTGAAGGTGCCGCCGTAGAGGCCGTCGCCGGCCTCCTTGTCGACCGGCATCGGCTCGCCGGTGATGGCCGCCTCGTTCACCGCCGACGCGCCGCTGACCACCTTGGCGTCGATGGGGATCCGCTCGCCCGGCCGGACAAGGAGCACGTCGCCGATCTCGATCTCGGTGATCGGGACGGTCTCCTCCACGCCGTCGCGCAGCCGGGTGGCGCTCTCCTTCCAGTGCTCCTTGAGCGACTCCAGCTTCTGCCGCGTGCGGCCCACGGCGTAGGCCTCCAGCGCGCGGGAGAGAGAGAAGAGGAGCATCAGCACCGCGCCCTCGCGGGGCTCCTTGAGCGCGATGGCGCCGAGCGCCGCGAAGACCATCAGCGAGTCGATGTCGGGCCGGAGTTGCATCAGCCCGGGGAGCGCCTCCAAGAGCGGGATCGCCCCGCCGACGATGACCGAGAGGATGAAGCAGACGCTGGCAAGCTGCCACTCGTCCTGCCGCCACAGGGCCACCTGGCCGAACAGCAGAAACGTGCCGCAGAGCAGGCTGATCCCCAGCATGATGCTGAAGTCCAGCTCCACCTCCGCTCCGTGGCTGTGCATCGACACGCGTGACGCGTGGTGGTGATGATCGTGCTCGTCGTCGTGGCCGTGGTAGTGGTGCCCGTGCGCGTGGTCGTGGCCGTGGTCGTGCTCGTGCTCGTGGTCACAGTCCGGGCCGTGGACGTGGACATGCTCCTCGTGCGCATGGTTATGCCCGCAGTCCGGGCCGTGGACGTGGTCGGCCGCGTGGTCGTGGGTCTCGCCGGGCTGGGTGGGGTGGGAATCGGCCATGGTCGGCTACGGCTCCGTGCCCGGCTGGGGCTGCCAGAGGTTCACGTCCACGGGGTTCTGCGCGGTGCCGCCGACCTGCACCTTGTTGGCGGCGGCGAAGCACTTCTCGAGCGTCTCGAGCCGCAGCCGCTCGCCGGTGACCCCGGGGTTCTGCCGGAACTGGCTCAGCACGTCCTTGACGATCTTCCCCGCATCGCTCTCCGCCAGCGGGATGGTCTGGCCGAGGTATTGCTGTGCCTCGGTGACGCGGGTGGTGCGCTCCTGCAGCGCCGACTGCACACCGTCGAAGGCGGCCTTGACCGTCTCCGGCGCATTCAGCCGCTGCAGCTCCACGCCGACGATCTCGACGCCCACCCGGCGCGCGGTCAGCCCCGCCTGGCTGGCCGACTTGACCTCGCCCTGCACGGCGGTGCGGGCTACGGTGAGGAGGTCGTCCACGCCGGTTCGCGCGGCTTCCTGGAGCAGGGCGTTGGTGGCGGTGCGCAGGATCAGGAGCGGTGTGTCCTCGCTGCCGTAGACGAACTCGTCCGGCTTGTTGATGATGTACTGCACCACGGCGGTGACCATCACCAGGTTGTGGTCGGCGGTGAGGAGCGGCAGGCCGGTGCCCAGCGGGTCCTTGGCCTTCTCGCCGGTGGTGCCCTCCTGGCCGGCCTTGATGGTCTCCTCCAGGACGGACTTCTGCGTCTCGTCCGTCTTGTCGAACTGCCGGCCGACGTTGGTGTCGATGGCGCGCTTCTCGAACAGCCCCATTCGCTCGTTGGCGGTGAGGCCGCCCTTGGCCAAGCCGACGGTGACCCGCTGCTGGGTCTGCATCGGCACGCGGCGGACGGCTTCGATGGGCCAAGGGAAGCGGATGTGCAGCCCCGGACCCTCGGTTCTGCTGAGCAGGCGGCCGCACAGGATCGGCAGGCCCACCTCGTTCTGGCGGATGACGTGCACGCCTGAGAACAGCCACAGCCCGACGGCGACCACTGCGGCGTAGACGGCCGCGCGGCGGACGCTGTCGAAAGCGGCTTCGATGTCCTCACGGGCGAGGTTGTACCAGTGCTCCCAGGACCAGCCGCGGAAGAGCCGCTTCATCGGATGCTCCTAGTGGGCCGGCGGCGCCTGGGTGAGGGGCGAGAAGATCTCGATGTCCGGGGTCATGTAGATGGTGGTGTTCTTGTCGATCACCTTCTCCATGGCCTGGAGCTTCCGCCAGTAGCGCCAGAACTCGGGGTGGGACTCGTAGGTCCGGCTGTAGATGGCGGCGGCCTGCTGCTCGGCCTGGCCGCGGATGGTGTCGGCCTTCTGCTTCGCGTCGGCGAGCAGCTTGTCTTTCTGCAGGTCGGCCTCGGAGCGGATCTTGGCGGAGTCGCGGGTGCCCTCGGCGCGGTAGGTCTCGGCGATGGTCTTGCGCTCGGCGCGCATGCGGCGGAAGACGGCTTCGAGGGTGGCGTCGGGGTAGCTCATGCGGAGGATGCGGACGCTCTGCACCTCGATCCCGTACTTGTTCTGCTGCACCGCGTCGTTGACCGCCTTCTCCACCTGCTGCTGCAGCTCGCCGACCTTGACCAGTTTGGGGTCTGTGTTGACCAGGTCGTCGAAGCTGCGGTTGCCGAAGGCGTCACCGAGGGCGGCGTAGAGGTGCTCGTCGAGCTTCTTCTCGGCGCTGGTGCGGTCCCCGCAACGCGTGAGGAGCTGCTGCGGATCGGTCACGCGCCACACCGCGTAGCACTGCGAGATGATGTTCTTCTTGTCCTTGGTAAGGTACTCCGTGGCCATCGAATCGAAGACCAGGAGGCGCTTGTCCACGCGCATCACCGTGTCCATCGGGAGCGGGAACTTGAGTCCCAGCCCGGCGGCACTGCAGACCTTCACCGGCCGGCCGAAGCGGAGCACCACGCCGTACTCCTCTTCGTTCACCGTGTAGAACATGCTGCTCAGCCAGAGCGCCACGGCGCCCATCACGAGCCAGCGGACTCTTTGCTTCACCACGTCGTTCT
>JACPDV010000233.1 GCA_016183835.1 Armatimonadota bacterium | reverse complement strand
CGGGCGGCGCGTCCGCGGGCGGTGTGACCGGGGGCGGCTCCGGGAGTGTTTGACCGGGCGCCAGGTCCACCCCGAGGTCGGCGCGGAGCGCCGCCAGCCGTTCAGGCGCCGCGGCCGCTTCGCGGGCCAGCGCCGGATCCAGGTACCACGCGCCACACTGCTGGAGCGCACCCTCGTCCGCCATCTCCTCCAGCACCGTCGCCACGTTGGCCGGCTCGAGCACCGCCGGGAGGAGCCGCTCGGCCGCCGGGAACACGTCCAGCAGCCCGCTCGCCGCCTGCGGCGCGCGGAAGTGGCGGAGGAGGATTGCGAGGAGCTGCTCATGTCGGGTGTCGGGCAGGTGGTTCACCGACTCAAGTGCGGCCTCGAGGCGGCGGGCCACCTCGGCGCTGAGCATGCTGTTCTCGGCCGGCGAGTCGGCGTCGAGGAGGCGGGAGTGCTCCCGCGCCAGCGCGGCGAACCGCGCCGCGTCGGGCGCCGGCAGGTTCCAGCGCTGCACCTCGTCGAGATGAGCCAGGATCCCCTCGCGCAGCGCGGCGGCGTGGAACGGGCCGGGGCCGGCCTGCTCCGCGCCGGGCAGGCACAGCGCATCGGGCTGACCGTGGGGCACCGCCACGAAGCCGTCCGTCTGCATCTCCACCAGCGCCGCCGCCAGATTGGGCTCCTGCAGCGTCGCCAGGCGGGTGTCCACCAGTGCCTGCTGGAGTTGCGCCAGTTGCTCGCGGCGGTCCTCCTCGGTCTCGGGCCGGAGGCCCCGCAGCCCGCGCCGGCGGCCGGCGATCTGGACCGCCAGCCGCTCGCGGAGCCCCTGCTCCCACGTCTCGTCGAGCACCACGCCGTCCAACGCGCGGGAGAGGAGCGGGACCAGCGCCTCGCGGTCGAGCCGGCCTGCCGAGCCGGGCACCAGCGCCGGCAGGACCCGCGCCGCCAGCGCCAGGAGCGTCGCCGTGGTCTCTACCAGCGCGGCGTATTCCAGCGGCTTGCGGGCCAGCTCGGCGTCGCCCATCTCGAGGCTGCGGCCGACGAACCGCAGCGGGGTGCCCACCCGCGCCTCGCCCGGCTCCGCCACCAGCGTATCGATCCGCACGGTCACGCCCTTCCGCCCGCCGCCTGCCAGCGCCCGAACTCCGGCACCACCACCTCGTGCGGCCCCGGCCGGTCGGTCATCGGGTGCGTCAGCGCCTTGGCCGTGCCGTCCGCGTCCAGCCGGAACCCGCTCTGCTCCCTCAGCTTCAACCGCATCTGCCCGTTGCCCGCCGGCTCCACGCCGGCCAAGGTGTAGGGCGACACGCTCCCATCGCCGTGCCGCACCATCAGGATGGTGCCGGCCGGCGCCGCGAGGGTCCCCTTCACCACCAGCGCGCTCGTCTCGTAGCCCGTCACCGGCAGCGACTCGGGCGCGCGGGCCTCGGCCGACGCGTCGCCCGCCGTCACCCGGCCCGGCCCGGCCAGCCAGATCCGCTCCGCCCGGCCCACCCGCAGCGTCACCACCACGACCTCGCCGGTCGCCGCGAGAGGCAGGCCATCCTCGGTGAGCCGGGCCGCTTGCGCGCCGAGCAGGATCACGTCGCGCCGCCCGCCCGGCAGCGTCACGCGGAGCGCCGCCTCGCAGCCGGGCAGCTCCAGCCGCTCGACTGCCACCCGGCTTGCCGGGGCGAACGGCTCCACCACCGCCACGAACCGGCTCTGCGCCGCCTGCCGCCGCCAAAGGACGCCGCGGCGGAGGCTCTTCTCCAGGTTCGCGTCGTTCTCGCCTGCCGGCCGGATCGCGGGACAGGCCACCGTGAACAACTCGTCTCCCGGCGCGGTGAGCAGCGTGGCGCGCAGGCCGGCGCCCTCGCCGGTGAACGTCGCCCGGCTCAGCGCCCCCGCCTCGCCGGCGCGCCGGATCTCGCGCAGGAAGCTGTACGCCGCGCCCTTCGGCTCGAGCGTGCTGAAGTCACCCTCGCCCTTGGGCACGGTCCACTCCACCCCGGCGGGCACCAGTGACAGGATGGGCTGCTCCGCGGCCGGCTCCAGGGCCAGCGTCTGGGGTCGGTCGGTGCTGCCCCACAGGAGGTAGTCGTGCCGCGCGCCGCCGGCCACGTCGAAGCGGTCCACCAGGTACACTCCACCGTCGTCCAGCGCGATTTGGAGCACGGTCCGGCGGTAGGTCTCGGCCAGGCCGGGGTAGCAGGTGGGGTTGTCGGCCGACACCGCCTGCACCGCCGGGCTGCTCAGGTCGCACCAGCGCAGCGTCCCGGTGCCGGAGCCCGGCGGGCCGTAGATCACCTGGCTGGCGGTGTCGATCAACACGGTGTTGTGCGCCAGGGTGGCCAGCGTCCAGGCGCGGTAGGCGGTGTGGGTGTAGCCGATGTCGGAGAGCAGCTCCTGCCCGTGCGTGTAGAGCAGCAGCGAGAGGCCGTCGGCGTGCTGGTGCCCGTACTTGCCGGACCAGGTGAGGTGCGTCTGCACCTGCGCCTCGCCCTCCCCGCGGGCCAGACAGGCGTGGCCGAGGGCGCCCAAGAGGTAGGGCTCCGAGCGCTCGCGCTTGGCCACCGCCTGATTGGCCCAAGTGTCGTGCACGGGCACGTAGCGGCCGTCGGGGAGCGCCATCTGCGCCAGTGTCGCGCGGCTGAGGCCGAACTGAGGCACAGCGGTGAGGATGTCGGCGTCGTCGAGCCGGGTCTCGCCCGCGGGCGGCTGGTAGCCGGGCGGGTCGCTGTAGCCCCGCGCATAGCGCGCCACCTCGGACAGGCTGCCGAGCACCTGCGAGTGGTACGACGGCGCGCCCTCGCTCCAAGCGCCGTCGTAGAAGAAGCCCTGCGCCACGAAGTGCCTGAGGCGGTCGAGCGGGACGTGGACGTACCGCGGCTCGCCCAGCACCCGCCCGGCGGCGAGGACCATGTACCAGGCCGTGGGTCCCATGTTGCTGTACGTCTCAGGATTGGCCAGGACCTGTTCCACGGCGACGCGGAAGAGCCCGTCCTCGATGCGCTGCCGGGTACCCGCGCCGAGGGTCTCGTAGATCCCCGTGTCGCGGGTCAGGTCGTAGGCCTGCACCAGGTCGATGGGCACGTCCATGTAGGCCCACCACGACCAGCGCGCGGTGCGGAACCCGGGCCGGAACTTCGCCGCCGGCACCTGGCCGTCTTCGATCACCTTGGGCTGGAAGGGGTAGTCGAACCGGAGGCAGTAGTTCGGGTAGACCTCGGCGAAGCGGTTGACCAGCAGCGCGGCGTAGCGGCGGGCTTTGGCGTCATCGCTCAGGCGGGCGAGGGCCGCGAGCTGCAGGGCCAGGCTCGAGCAGAAGATCCGCCGGGCGTCGTCGGCACGGGCCTGGAAGTAGAAGCGGTAGCCCTTGGCATCGGCCCAGTAGGGGTAGCGCGCGATGCCGCCGCCGGGGGGCGCGTGCTCTTCGGTGCCGGCGGCTGGGTACTTGTCGGAGGGGTAGACCTGCCCGCAGAACTCGCACTTGATGTGGTCGGGGTCGTCGAGCGACCAGCGATTGAGCTGCCCCTCTTGCCGGCCGCTGTTGCAGTTGGGGCAGCCGCAGAAGTACATCCCGCCCTGCGTGGGGACGAGGGCGAGGAGGTGCGCCTCGTCGAGCGCCAGGATGGCGGTGGTGTTGCCCTTCAGCCAGGCCAGGTTCCCGGCGTCGTAACGCGGCGGGAGGACCGGAGAGTCCGCCGCGAGTACCGCCACCCAAGCCCACGCCGCCGCCACTCCCGCCATGCGTAGAGATCCGACGGGTCGCGCCGGACCCGCTAGGGTTCATGACATCGCACGGCGGGCGGAGTCTTGTGGGCCGAGCTGGCAATCCGGCCCCCTCTCCCGCCGGGAAAGGGCGGGGGTGAGCGTCTGCGGTGGGCCAGGGCGTGGCGAATCGCGACTCGTTGGGCGCCCTCACCCCAACCCTCTCCCGCGGGGAGAGGGAGCCGGAAGCCCGGCCACTACTGCGCGTACTGCTCCACCAGCTCCGCCGCCCGCTGGTACTCCATCCGCAGGCAGAGCCACCCGGTCTGGAAGATGTCGTTGTAGTAGTCTTCGTAGATCGCCATGTTGTCCGGGTTCGGCTCGGTCACGCTGACCGTGCGGATGACCTGGTCGCAGGCGCTCTCGACACTCTCCCAGATGCCCGCGCCCACGCCCGCCAGGAGCGCCACGCCGAGCGCCGGGCCTTCCTCGATGTTGATGGTGCTCAGCGGCAGGCCGAACACGTCGGCCTGGATCTGCCGCCACACCGGCGAGCGGGCACCGCCGCCGCTGGCCCGCACCTCCTCGATGGGCACGCCGCTCTGGCGGAAGATGGTGAACGAGTCGCGCAGGCCGTAGGCCACCCCCTCCAACACAGCGCGGGCGAAATGCCGCCGGTCGTGGCGCAGGCTGATGTTGAGGAACGCCCCGCGCGCCGCCGGGTCGGGGTAAGGGCAGCGCTCGCCGGTGAGGTAGGGGAGGAAGACCAGCCCCTCGCAGCCCGCCGGCGCCTGTGCGGCCTCGGCACAGATGATCTCGTACGGGTCCTGCCCGGTGTACCCCGCCACGCTCTTCTCCGCGCTGCTCAGCGCGTCGCGAAACCAGCGCAGCGAGCCGCCGGCGCTGAGCATCACGCCCATCACGTGCCACTTGCCCGGCACCGCGTGGCAGAAGGTGTGGGTGCGCAGATGCTCGTCGGTGCGCGGCTCGTCGGCCGAGGCGAAGATCACGCCGCTCGTGCCCGTGCTCGCCCACACCAGG
Source organism: Armatimonadota bacterium (assembly GCA_016183835.1). Taxonomy (GTDB): domain Bacteria; phylum Armatimonadota; class UBA10988; order UBA10988; family UBA10988; genus JACPDV01. The sequence continues at coordinate 969 of JACPDV010000233.1, read as the reverse complement.
CCGGGCCGCACGATGCCGCAGCCCACCGCGCCCGCCGCACAGTCGCCGGCGCCGCCGACCACCGGCGTGCCGGCCCGGAGGCCCGTCAGCTCGGCCACCGCCGGGGTGACGTGACCGCTCACCTCGGGCGATTCATGGACCTTGGGGAACCAGTTGAGCGGCAGGCCGAGCTTCTCGAGCAGGGCGGTGGACCAGTCGCGCGCGGGGACGTTGAGCAGCGCCGTGCCGGCGGCGTCGCTGACCTCGCCGGCCCACTCGCCGGTGAGCCGCCAGCGGATGTAGTCCTTGGGCAGGAGCACGTGGCGCACGCGGTCGAAGTTGGCCGGCTCCTCGTCGCGGAGCCAGAGGATCTTCGGCGCCTGGAAGCCGGTCAGGATGGGATTGCAGATCTCGTGCTCGAGCAGCTCCTTGCCCGCGGCCCGGGTGATCCACTCGCACTGCGCGCCGGTGCGCTGGTCGTTCCAGAGGAGCGCGCGGCGGATCACGTTGCCGCCGGCGTCGAGGAACACGGAGCCGTGCATCTGCCCGCTGAGGCCGATGCCCTTCACGTCGGCCGGGTCCACCTGCGACTTGTCGAGCACGGCGCGGATGGTCTCGACCACGGCGTTCCACCAGTCGACGGGGTCCTGCTCGGTCCAGCCGGGCCGCGGGGTGTGGAGCGGGTATTCGGCGACGGCGCTGGCGACGATGCGCCCGCCGTCGGGGTCGAGCAGGATGGTCTTGGTGCCGGTGGTGCCGATGTCGATGCCGAGAAGCGCGGCCATGTCCGCCTCCGAGGTCGGCGGGGAGTGTAGCATTGCGGGGGAGTGGCGTAAAGGCCGCGGCGGCCCTCCACTCCGGCCCCCTCTCCTTGCCAAGGAGAGGGCTGGGGTGAGGTCCTCACCGTGGAATGCTGTGCCGCAGACGGGACCTCCCCTGCCCCTTCCTTGGCAAGGAGGGGGTAGCCGGCCGGCTGGCGGAAAGGGAGCG
>JACPDV010000232.1 GCA_016183835.1 Armatimonadota bacterium | reverse complement strand
CGCGGGGGTGTCCACCGGCGGGCTGTGCGGCTCGGGGGCCAGGTCGGGGTGGGGCAGGTCCGTGTCCACGCCCGGGCCATCGGTGGCGCTGGGCTCGCCGGCGAGGCTGGGCAGGTCGGTCGGCTTGGCGGCCGCCGCGGGCTTGGCCGCGGTGGGCTTGGGCGGCGGGGGTGTGGTCTGAATGGTTTCGCCGGTCACCTGCACCACCGCCGGCGCGGCGATGATGGGCCCGTCGTCGCCCGGCTTGGCGAACTGCCCCGGCCACGGGCGCCCGCGCTTCTCCGCCAGCTCGCGCGCGGCGAGGACCACGCTTCGCCAGATGGGCGCGCAGAAGCCCGAGCCGGAGGCGTCGTACATCCGCCGGTTGCGATCGTTGCCCACCCACACGGCGCAGGAGATGCCGGGGGTGAAGCCGATGAACCACACGTCCTTGGCGGAGTTGGTGGTGCCGGTCTTGCCGCCGCAGGGACTGTCGATGGCCGCCGGCCGACCCGTGCCGCCGGAGATCACGCCCTGCAGCATGGAGTTGATGTTGTAGTAGGTCTGCCCGGAGAAGGCCTTCCTGAGCAGCGGCACGGCGCTGTAGATCACGGTGCCCTGGCTGTCGTGGACCTCGTCGATGCAGGCCGGGGCGACGGCGAAGCCGCCGTTGGCAAAGGCGGAGTAGGCGGTGGCCATCTCGAGCGGCGTCACTTCGCTGGAGCCGAGCGCCAGGCTGGGGTAGGGCTGGAGATACTTGTTCTGGGGGTCGATGCCCAGGGCGTGGGCCATCTCGATCACGTGGCGCGGGCCGGTGCGGATGATGGTGCGGACCGCCACCACGTTGCAACTGATGGCGAGCGCATGGGCGATGGTCATCGAGCCGCCCTGGTTGGGGCTGTAGTTCTGCGGGGTGTAGGTGCCCCAGTAGCCGTTGAAAGTCTCGGGCGTGCCGCTCTCGCAGTCGTCGGGCTGCAGGCCGTAACGCTCCATGGCGGTGGTGTAGACAAAGGGCTTGAAGGACGAGCCGGGCTGCCGGTGGGCCTGGCAGGCGCCGTTGAACTCGTCGTGGGCGAAGTCGATGCCGCCCACCATGGCGAGGATGCGGCCGGTGTTGGGATCGAGGCAGACGATGGCGCCGCGGTTGGCGCCCTGGTCGCTGAGCCGCTCGATGGCCTGCGCCATTTCGGTCTGGGCCCGCTCCTGGAGCGCCAGGTCGATGGTGGTGTAGACCTGCAGCCCGCCGTGGCGGACCTTCTCCTCGCCGTAGCGCTCGATGAGCTGCTGGACTACGTAGGTGGTGAACCAGGGCGCGCGGTAGTTTTTGAGCTTCCAGCGCTCGGGCGGCCGGCCCTGGGTGCGGATGGGCTCGGCGCGGGCGGCGTCGTACTCGGCCTGGGTGATGTAGCCCAGCTCGAGCATCTTGTTGAGCACGATGTTGCGCCGGCTGCGGGCGCGGTCGGAATGGTCGATGGGGCTGTAGCCCTGGGGGTTCTTGGCCAGCCCGGCGATCAGCGCGCACTCACCCAGCGTGAGCTTCTCGAGCTTCTTGCCGAAGAGGGTCTCGGCCGCGGCGTTCACGCCATAGGCGCGGTGGCCGTAGCAGATCTGGTTCATGTACAGGCCGAGGATCTCTTCCTTGGAGTAGCGCCGCTCGATGCGGAGGGCGAGGGTCATCTCCTGGAGCTTGCGCGAGAGGGTCACGTCGCGGGTGAGGTAGATATCGCGGGCAAGCTGCTGGGTGATGGTGCTGGCGCCCTGACGTGCGCCGCCGAGGTTCTCGTAGACGGCCCGGGCGATGCCCCGGAGGTCGACGCCGGGGTGCTCGCGGAAGCGCTCGTCCTCGATGGCGATGGTGGCCTGCACCAGCCAGCGCGGCAGCTCGGCGATGGGCACCACTTTGCGGTTCTCGTCGAACAGGGTGGCCAGAAGCGCGCCGTCGGCGGAGAAGATGCGGGTGGTCTCCTTGGGCTGATAGCCGCTGAGGGAGCCCTCGTCGGGCACCAGCGGGGCGACGGTGGCGTAGACGCCGGCGGCCAGGCCGACGGCGAGCCCGTCGATGGTGAGGGCGGCGAAGAGCACCCACCGAAGGATGGAGAACCGCCGCCGCGGCCGCCGGACCTGCTGCATCGCCGCTCCTTGCGGGAGAGTATAGGGGAGGTACCGCAGGCTCGTCAACGCGCGGGGCAGGCACCGTTGCGCGCGCCACCGCTTTCTGGTAAGATCGTCGGCGGTCTCGTCGGAACTGGGAGGGCGCAGCGGAAGCGCCGGAGGAACCACGATGCTGACTCGTCTACGGCGGCGCACCTGGGGCCAGGGGCTGGCCGAGGTGGCGGTGGTGTGCGGGATCATGTCGTCCATGGCGGGAGGCGGGATGGGCGCCGCCTGGGGGGTCATGGACATGGCGCGGCGGACCAAGGTGATCTCCAACCTCAAGCAGGTCTACATGGCGATCTCGATGTACGCCGATGACAACGACGGGCTGCCCAATGCCGAGTTCTTCCCCAACCTCTCCAAGGACAAAGACGCCGTGAAGAACAGCCCGCGAAGCATCGTGCGGCTGGTGGGGAAGGGGCTGCCGGCCGAGTTCTTCATCAACCCGAGCGCGCCGGAGCGCTTCCAGCAGGCCGGCCTGACGTTCGTCTGGAACACGGCGGCGAACGGCAAGGCGCTCGACCAGCTCGACGGCCGCACGTGGCTGATGATGGACATGAACGCCGCGGCGTATGTCCTGCCCGAGGCGGTGCCGCGGTCCGAGGGTTACCTGGTGCTCTACTCGGACGGGTCGGTGAAGTACGAGCACACGCCGCCACTGGTCGTGAAGCCCGAGGACAAGGCCAGGCTGCAGCAGCAGGTGAGCCAGTTGACCGGCGGCGGGGGCGGGGGCGGCGCGCCGGCCGGCGGGGGTGGTGAGCAGCCGGGCGCGGGCGGCGGCGGCAACGGCGGGGGTGAGGGCGACCAGGGCGCCGTGGCGCCGAAGGACCCCGACTCCGAGGTCCGCGAGAAGGAACAGAAGGCCCGCGACTCCAATCCCGACGAGGATGACGCTGTTGACGACTAGACGCCGTGGGCGTGGCTCGGGCACGCCGGAGACTGAGACTGCCGGGAGGTGGGAGATGGCCGGTCCGGCTTCGGACTCGTTCGAGCGCATCAAGGTGATCGGCTGCGGGGGAGGCGGCGGCAACGCTATCAACCGGATGGTGGAGGCCGGACTCCGTGGGGTGGAGTTCATCGCCATCAACACCGATGCCCAGGACCTGGCGGATTCCAAGGCCGATACGCGCCTGCAGATCGGCGACGTGATCACCAAGGGTCTGGGTGCCGGGGGCAATCCGGACAAGGGTCGCGAGGCGGCCGAACAGGACCGCAACGACATCGCCATGGTGGTGGACGGCGCGGACATGGTGTTCATCACGGCCGGGATGGGTGGCGGCACGGGCACCGGCTCGGCGCCCATTGTGGCGGAGTGCGCCAAGGCCGCCGGGGCGCTGACCGTGGCGGTGGTGACCAAGCCCTTCCACTTCGAGGGGCGCCGGCGCATGGAGGTCGCCCAACGCGGTCTCGAACAGCTCATGGAGCGGGTGGATACACTGATCACCGTGCCCAATGAGAACTTGATGGACGTGGTGGACCGCCGCGCGCCGTTGCTCGAGGCGTTCCGCCTGGTGGACGACGTGCTGCGCCAGGGCGTGCAGGGCATCGCCGATCTGATCACCACGCCGGGACTGATCAACCTCGATTTCAACGACGTGCGCACGGTGATGGAGAACGCCGGCTCGGCCCTGATGGGCATCGGCCACGGGTCGGGCGAAGGGCGAGCCATTCAGGCCGCCATCGAGGCCACCACCAGTCCGCTCCTGGAGGGCAGCATCCAGGGCGCGCGGAGCATCCTGTTCAACATCACGGCCGGTCCGGACCTGGCGCTCAGTGAGGCGGACGAGGCAGCGCAGCGGATCGCCGGCGAGGCGGGCGTGGACGACGCCAACGTGGTTTTCGGGGTGATCCTGGACGAGCGAATGGCGGGCGAGATCCGCATCACGGTGGTGGCGACGGGGTTCGACCTGCCGGAGTCCGGCATGAAGCCGAGGCGCGTGACGCCGCCGCCGTCCCCGGGTCCGTTCCGCCCGTCCGCGACGCCGCCGGCCGCCCCGCCCCCGCGGCAGGCGCCGTCCGACGACGATCTCAACATCCCGCCGTTCCTGCGGGATGCGTAGCGGCCGCTGCCAGCGCTTGACCGCATGGTGGGCACGACCCGGTAGGGGCGACCGGCAGGTCGCCCGTCCGGCGTTGGCGCGCGATGGGCCCGAACCGGGCGACCTGTCGGTCGCTCCTACAAGGTGTAGCCGCCGCCCGACGCCCAAACGGCGCGTAGCGACCGCACGTATCCCTCCCGCTCCCCCGCCGGCAGGAACGCGTGCCGGAACCCGTTCTCCAGCAGCGCCAGCAACCCCGCCTCATCGATCCCCATCGCGTGCGCGCGCAGGAACTCGTCCACCAGCGTGGTGTGGAAGAACGTCGGGTCGTCGGTGCTCAGGCTGGCCGTTACGCCGGCCTCCATCAGCCGCCGCAGCGGGTGGTCGGCGTAGGTCGCGTAGACCCCGGTGCGCAGGTTGCTGGTCGGGCAGATCTCCAGGGGCACCCGGTGCTCGGCGAGATATGCCACCAGCTCTGGATCCTCGATCGCGCGGACGCCATGCCCGATCCGCTCGGCGCCCAGCTCGCGGAGCGACGTCCACACGCTTTCCGGTCCCAGCGCCTCGCCGGCATGCACGCTGCGGCGGAGGCCGCTCGACGCGGCCCGCGCGTAGACTTCCGTGAACAGCTCCGGCGGGAAGCGGTGCTCGCTCCCGCCGATCGTCAGGCCGACGAACGGGTTCGCCGGCGCAGGCAGTTGGTCGAGGAGATCCTGCGCTTTGTCCACGCCGAAGTTGCGCACTAGGTCGACGATCCACTGCACCCGCACAGGCGGGGCAGCGCCAGGTTGAGCCCCGCCCCGACGGCCCGCACCGGGCAGGTCGGCCGCCCTTGCCAGGCACTCCAGCAAACCGTCGAGCGGCAGCCCCTGGTTGAGGTACTCGCGCAAGGAGACCGTGATCTCTGCGTAGACGATGTGCTGCGCCGCCAGGCAGGCGAGCACGCCGTCCACCAGCGCGGCGAAGTCGTCCACCGTGCGGAAGAAGTAGCCGGTGAAGGCGAAGGTGCCGAGGAAGTTGTCGAAGTCGTCGTAGGCGAAGAGCCGGGACAACGCCTCGTCGCCGAGGTCGCCGGCGAGGAGCGGCCCGAGGTTGGCGCTCCGCTCCCACAGCTCCCGCAGCCGCGGGTGAGCGCGCTCGGCGGCCTGCGCCACGCCGTGGCGGCGGATCAGCTCGCCGATCAGCGCGGGCGGCACCGCGCCGCGGAGGTGCAAGTGCAGCTCCGCCTTGGGCACTCGCGCGAGGCGCTCGCGCAGGTCAGCCATGGTGCCAGGGGAGGGCGAAAGTCGGCCGGTTGACGTAGCGCTCGCAGCACAGCTCGAGCCGCAGCTCGGCGCCCGGCGGCAGGCCGACCACCAGATGCGCATCGTCCACCGGGGCGGCGGAGCCGTCGGCCTTGACGCAGCGGAAGCGGTGCTCGGCGAAGGCGCCGGCCTGGAGGATCACCTCGCGCGGGTCGAGCGGATTGAGGTTGACCAGCCGGACGAAGGTGCGGTCCTCGGTGACGCCCTCTACCAGGGCGGCCACGTCGTCTGGCAGCCCGGCGCGTCGGCGCTGCGGGTCGAAGTAGCGCAGCCGGCAGTGCAGCAGCCCGCCGTGGTAGATCACCTGCGGCCCGCCCAGGGTGAGGTGGATCAGCGCTTCGGTGCCGACCGGGTTGATCTCCTGCCAGTGGTGCACGTCCCAGGTCTCGGGGTCGGTGTCATCGTCGCGCTGCTTGGCCACGCGGCGCAGCATCTCCGCCTCGTTGGCGCGGAGGATGGCCTCGGGATACTCGGGGCACTCGCCGCGGACAAAGCGCATCCAGGCGCCGGAGTTCTCCTGGTCGCCCTTGCCGCGGGCGCCGGTGATCTGCCCCCAGACGTCGATGGGTCCCAGGCCGAGCAGCCGCTGCCAGTCCTCCTCGGCCTGCGACAGGTACCACAGGTGCATGTGGAAGCGCGGCGTGAGCGGGCGGGAGTCGTACCAGCCGTTGTCGCCGTGGCGGTGTGGCACGTGGAGCCGGCCCTCGCGCATCTCGCCCAGCTCTGCGAGGCGGTCGAGCTGCGAGCGAGGCAAGTCGAGCCATTCCGTGTCGCCGGTGAGGAGGAGGCAGTTCGCGGCCGCGATGAGGCACGGCTCGAGGATGGTGAACATGCCGTGGGGCCAGCGCCAGCCGTAGTAGCCGCCCCACCACTTGCCGTCCATGCACTCGCCGATCTGATCGCTGGGTCCGACGTTGTCGGGCATGATGCCGCCGTTGCGGCGGCAGCGCTCACGCCAGGCGTCGGTGTAGTCGAGCACCCAGGTGCGGTAGCGCTCGTCGCCGGTGTAGAGATAGGCGCAGGTGACCAGGCTGGTGCTGGAGAGGTTGAGCGGCACGTCACCGCGCATCATGCGGTCGTTGAGGCGTTGGAGCACCTCGCCGAAGATGACGTCGTCGTTCCAGTCGCAGAGCGGGCCGGGGACGCCGGGGATGTCTTCGAAGGGCGGCGGGTAGTGGGCCAGGATCGGCCGGTGGGTGACCCAGTCCACGGCGGAGTTGGCGAACCGCGGCCCGCGGCTGCCGGTGATGGGCGAGCGAATCAGGCGCTTCTCGGGGTCGTAGTTCGGCGCCTCGGGGTCGTCGCCGGTGTACATGTTGGCGAAGCGCACCATGCGGGTGCGGTCGCGGGTCACGGTGGGATCGGCGAGGCCGAAACCGTAGATGTAGAGCGAGCTCTCGCCGTGGTGCATCCAATCGTAGTAGGCGTCGAACTCGCGGTAGACCTGGCCGTAGCCGGTGAACTGGAGGGTGACGGCCTCCCACTGCGCGCGGGCGAGGCGGTGGACCTCCTCGGAGCCGCCGAGGGCGTAGAACATCGGGAAGTTGCCGAAGCTCTCGTAGCCGTCGTCGGAGCCGTCCATGCCGGGCCACTCGTCGCGCCAGACAAAGCTCCCGTCGGGCCGGGTGTAGCGCTGGACGAAGCGCTCGGCGGCGTCGCTCATCTCGCTCAGGAGGCGGCGTTCGAGCAGGGCCCAGAGGGGTGCCACAACGGGCGTTCCGCCCTCGATCCGCGTCATGCTCATGGGGATCTCCGCGCTGGGCGGCCATTTCGGCATCCCCGTCCAACTCCCTCTGCTCTGAAGCAGCTCCTCCCCCTGCGGAGCGGGGGGAGGCGGGAGGGGACCATCCCCGCACGAATAGTGCGACTCCGGCGTTCCGCGCGCGGTTTTGGCGACTCAACCCCTCATCCCTCCCCCTGACCATGCACCCCTACCCAGCCTCCGCCTGCCCCTCCACCGCCCGCCGCCCCCACGCCAGAGGGTTGAACCACAGCACCTCGCGGCGCTTCCATTCCCCACCCACCGCGGCCGCCACGGCGCAGGCCGTCTCACACTCCAGTGTCGGCCAGCCCGTGTACCATGCCTCATAGTCCGGGTGGTGATAGCCGCTGAGCACCACCATGCCTTGCAGCGACCCCAACAGCTCCGCCAGGCGCTCATGGTCCTCCACGCTCATCACGTGGCGGTAGCCCTTCACGTCGCACGTCCGCGGGTGGTAGGGCGGGTCCATGTAGAACAGCGTCTCCGGGCTGTCATGGAAGCGGAACACCTCGAATGCGTCGCGGCACTCCACCGCCACGCCCTGCAACCGCTCCGCCGCCTGCAGCACGATCTCCGGCAGCCGCGCCCAGCTCTTCTGAGCCAGCCCTGTGGCGCGTCCAGGCCGCTGGATGCGCCAGCTCCCCACGTTCGCCCGAGACTGCGCGTTGAAGCCCTGCTCCACGATGATGAGGAACTGCCGTGCCCGCTCCAGCAGATCCTCGGGGTAGCCGTCCGCGGCCGCCGCAGCCGAGTACTCAGCCCGGGCATAAGGCGTCAGGGCGAGCACCGTCGCCAGCTCGTTGGGGTAGTCGCGGGCCGCCTGCATGGCCGCCACAACGCCCTGGTCCAGGTCATTGATCACCTCGACCCGGCAGCGCGGTTTGGCGAACAGCACTCGCGCCCCGCCGCTGAACGGCTCGCAGTATGCCTGGTGGGGCGGCAGGTTCTCCACGATCCACGGCGCCAGCCGTGCCTTCCCGCCGTAGTACTTGAACAGCCCCGGCCTGCGCCTGGGTCCCGCGCCACGCTGCTCGCTCATTCACCTCTCCCGCCGCGCGTCGAACGTCCGCAGCCAGCCGAAGTCATGCAACCTTTCGACCAGGTACCCCCGCTCCCGCAGGCACGCCTCCAGCCCGTCCCCGGTAAACGGCCACGGCGCCTCAAGGCCCTCCATGCGCCAGGCGTTCTCGCCCAGGTCATGGCTCTCGCCCAGGATCCACGGCACCTCCGTCAGCCTCCGCGAAGTGTAGACGATGGGATACTCGCCACCCTCGCAGTCCACCTTCAGCAGATCCACCCGGGCCAGCCAGCCGAGCACGTCGTCCAGTGCGAACCACGGCACCGGCTCCGCCGCCTCCCAGGCCGACGTGCTCCGCCCACCCGTCTGCTCGCCCGCCGGCGAGAGGTGCAGCTCGCCCGGCCAGCCGTCGCTCCGCCAGATCGCCGCGTGCAACGCCGCACCCGCGATGCCGAGCCGGGCGGCGCAGGCGGCCGAGAAGGCCCCGATGTGCCCGCCCACGTCCACCACGATGCTCCCCGCTAGATCATCGGGCAGGCCGTAGCAGTTCTCCTCATACACCTCGCGCCAGACCCGCAAGTCGTCGGTGCCGGGCCGCGCCATGAACAGGCTTCGGGCCTCTCGATCGGTCATCTCACACTCCCAGCAGCTCCGCGTACCGGGCCACCATGCGCTCCGCCGACAGGTCCGTCTCCAGCACCCGCCGGGCGCTGTCCACCAGCCGCGAGCGCAGCCCCACCTCACCCAGCAGCCGCTTCACCGCGTCTGCAATGCTCTCCGGAGACAGGTCGATGAACAGCATGTGCTCGCCATCCCGGAACCAGACCGGCAGGTCACCCACCCGCGTGGCCAGGACCGGAGCACCCGCAGCCATTGCCTCCATCACCGCATACGGCATGGCCTCGCCGGCGCTGGGCAGCACGAAGGCATCCATGCTGCGGAACACGGTGCCCACGTCGGTGGTCGCCGGTAGGATCGCCACGCGGCCGCGCAGCCCGGGCTCGCCGGCCCGCCGGCGGCACTCCTCCACATAGCCACCCCAGCCACACAGGAGCAGCTTGACCCGCGCCGGTAGCAGGGCCAGCGCGTCCAGCAGCATGGGCGTGTTCTTGCCGTGGTCCAGCCGGCCGAGGTGCCCGAGGACGAAGTCCTTCGGCCCGAAACCCGCCTCCGCCCGGCGCGGCTCGCAGTCCGCGAACTCACCGGCGTCGACACCGTTGGGCACCACGCAGACGTTCTGCCGCCCGCGCAGGTTGGCGTGGACCCAGTTGCTCTGGCAATGCGCGACCAGCACCCAGTGCAGCGCCAACCGGCCGTGGAAGCTGCGCATCGTGGCCAGTTCGTGCTCGCCGAAGCTGTGCACCACACCCACCACCGACTGCGGCCGGTGCGTCACCATCGACAGGGCCTCGAGCGCGAGTGGGTTGTTGAAGAACAGCAGGCTGTCCGGCTGCCACTCGCCGATCAGCGCGGCGAGCTGCCGCAGCCGGGCGTTCTGTCCCCCGCGGCAGTCGTGCACTGGCCAGCGCTCGGAGAACCACGGCAGGAAGTGGTGCTCACCCTGCTGGTCACCCTTGAGCATCGCGATCTGGACGTCCGCCCGCTCGGCCAGGCCGCCCAGCAGCACTTTGAGCCACTTCTCCCCGCCGCCGGCGGACAGCCACGGCACCGCGCAGAGCAGGCGCGGCAGGGCCTTCCGGACGGTAGGGGCGACCTGCCGGTCGCCCGTCGGATCGGGAGCGGGCGACCTGCCGGTCGCCCCTACCGAGACCCTTCGCACCTCGCAGCTCCGCTTCGTCACGGCCGCCACAGCCCGGGCGATGGCTTCCGGATCGGCCACCGCCCGCGCACAGGCGAACCGCGCCGGAGTGCTCTCGCAGGGCGCGCGGCCGCGCCAGTCGCCGCACGGACAGCACGCCAGGCCCTCCGGCACCAGGGCGATCCAGCCCTTCGCCAGCGCCAGACGCCACTCGGGATGCACATGGGTGAACAGCCCGACGGCCGGCACGCCGAACAGCACCGCGGCATACAGGAGCCCGCTGTCGGGTCCGACGAACCGCTCCGCGGCCGCGGTCAGCGCCACGGCCTCTTCGACCTTCAGTTTGCCGGTGAGATCGACGCACCCGCGCAGCCCGTCCACCCGCTCCGTGTGCAGCACCGCCACCTGCCCGCCGAGCCGCCCGACCAGCGCGTTGACCTCCGCCACGGTCAGGCTCCGCGCCCCACGGTGCCCGCGCGAGAACGGCGCCAGCACCAGGTAACCACGCATCGTGTCGAGCCCCGCCCGGCTCGCCTTCGCGGCCGCGGCAAAGGCCACATCGTCCGAGACCGCCGGCGCCGGCGCCCAGCGCGTCACCGCCACCCCGGCCTTGCGCGCCATCACCGCGACACGATCCTCCCCGTCTGCCTCGGGGATCGCCTGCAGGTCGAGCAACGGCGTGCCATCCGGCAGCGGATCGGCATCGCAGCCCACGGAGCCAAGCCACGTGAACCACCTCACGAACGGCATCAGACTGCGGTCGGTGACGAAGTGCAGCCGCGCCGCTGGCTGCCGGCGGTGCAGCTCATGCGCCACCGCCAGAGCGAAGATCACGTCACCCAGCCCGACGTTGCGCCGCACCACGACCGCGCCTACCGTGGCCGCCTCGCCGGCGGGGATCCCGAGTCGCTCCAGCACCTCCGCGTCCTCCAGCGCCGTCTCGGCGATCACCACCCGCGTGGCTCCGCCGAGGCCCACCCGGTGCAGCATCCGCCCGTCCACCAGCCCCTGCCGCTCGATACGCATCGTCACTTCCTCACCAACCTGTAATGGACCGATGTGCCGGCCACGCTGTTGGTGCCGGGGCTGCCGACCTTGTTGTTCGAGCGCACGATCACCTTCGTGTATGTGCTGCTGTCGAAGATCACGGAGCCGGTCCCGTGGTACACCGCCGCGCCCTGCGTGGTCATCGTGAACGTGCTCGACCAGTCCGCGCTCGCACTCTCGGCTGTGTTGTAGGCTTGGAGCACCAGGTCATAGTAGTTCGATCCGTCGGTCGTCGCGTTGGCGTTGGAGTAGACGCTCCACTCGATCAGGAAGTAGTCCCAGGTGTCCCCCATCGCCATGCGGGCCACGACCGCCGGCGCCGCGGAGAGCGTGACGGCGGTGATCGACACAGGGTGCATGATCGTATGGGCACTCAGCCAGCGGTTGAGCGGAGACCCTCCATTCGAGCTGTACACCCAGTCGAACGCGCCCGGTTCGTGCACCCGATAGCCATCCAACTTGGAGCCGCCATTCCAGTTGCTCGCGGTCTCGATGTCCGCCGCCCCGCCGCCGCTCCACGTCGCCGCAAGACCGGGATGGATCTGCACCCACGTTCCCGGCGTCCCGCTGGTCGTGCAGAGCCACTCGGCGCCGGCCAGGTCCCACCAACGGTCGCCCGCCACCGCCGCGGCCGTGGGCGAGCCGAACTTGGCGTCCCGGACGATCCGCACTTGGCCGTTGGCGAAGATGTAGACGCCGGTCAGCGTCTGTGTGCCCTGCGCGCATACGACCACTGGGTCGGCGCCGACCTCCGGCAGATGGAACGTCCGGGCCGCCACCAGGTTGTCAGCCACCAGCTCGGCATGATAGTTGTCTCCGGTATCGCGGATCCCGAACTTCATGGCGGGCCACTTGATCGACGGCGGCGCGTCGATCCGCGGGAAGCCGTAGACGGCATCGTTGTACCAGTAGCCCGGGTGGATCGAGCCCGGGTTGAAGTCCGCGGCCTCCGG
>JACPDV010000231.1 GCA_016183835.1 Armatimonadota bacterium | reverse complement strand
AGACCCGTGAACGAGATGGACATCGGAAACGGGGTGTCGGGCGAGCCATAGGTCGTTTGGACGATGATGCCTTCCTCGAACCAGCCGTAGAAAGCGCCGGCCAGGAAGACGGCCCACGGATCGCGCACTTTGAAGGATCTCACCACGCAGAGGAACGGGTACGCCATGATCGAGTAGAGGAGCCACGTCGCGATGAGCCCGGCCGCGTCCATCCCCTCACGATCCGGGGTAGCCCAGAACACGAACTCTCCGTAGTACACAAACACGTACCCGGTGCAGAGCGTGACCACCACTCGTTTCATAAAGTCGTTCATTGGCGGATTCGCAACGCATGGCAGGCTGGACTGGGGCGCACCCCGACGCCATCAAGCATGGCCCGGTGCGGGGAGGGGAGTCAAGAGGAGGAGCTTCCGGGAGGGCGTCGGCACAGGCCGGTTCGGCCCGGTCGGCCCTAGCGCGGCGGCTGCGAGAGGCGGGGATCGTCTGCCTGCGGCGGGAGGGACAGGGTGCGAGTGGCGGGGCATTACCTCAACGCCGCGGAGGTCTGGACCGGGTGGCTGAGGCGCTGCCGTAGGGGGCGGGCCAAGCTCGGCCGACCGGTGCCGAACCAGTCCTGGGCGCGTTGGGTGTCGCCGGAGCTCCGAGCACTGCGAGGTCAGTTGGCCGCAGGCAGGTCCAGCACTACGGTGCCGTCCTCCGGCGCGAGATCCGTGAACGCGCTCGCCAGCGACTGGCCGATCGCCTTCACGCTCGGTGACGGCGACTGCACCAGGATCGCGATCAGCCCCTGGGTCGGCGCCGACGCCGCGCTCAGGCTCTCGTCACCCGCGTAGTGCGCCATCATCCCCTCGGCCACGGCCGGCGACACCTGGCCGGCAGTGCCGGCGTCCAGGTTGTACGGCGCGTGCGTCAACTGCCACGCCACCGCGCCCGTCAGACCGACTTGGAGCGACTGCCAGGCATAGGCCGGGAAGTCCGACGCGTGGCCGGGGATGCTGCCCACCGTGCGGGTCGACACCGATAGCGTCCGAGCCTGCGGGTCGAGATCGACCAGCCGGTAGGGACTCGGGCTCGTCACCAGCGAGCCGGTCTCGATGTCGTAGAGCAACCCGGCGCCCGCACCGGCGCGGATCACGTCGTTGGCGTGGTAGTGGCCGGTGAAGACCACATGCAGCCCGTTGGTCGCCAGCGTGTTCGAGACCGTCTGCCAGTTGTCCACCACGAAGTCCGGGAACTGGATCGTCTGACCCGTGAAGTGCTCCACCAGCCCGTGGTGCATCATGCCGATGACGGTCAGGTTGCGACTGCGAGCCTCGGCCAGGAGGCCGTTGATCCAGGCCAACGTCTGGGCGCTGAAGGCGCCGCCGATGGTCGACACGGGCTGCGCCAGGTTGTTGGCGTAGATGCACGAGTCGAGCGCGAACAGCCACAGGCCCGGCACGGGCTCGGCCACGTAGCTGAGGGAGTTCGGGTCCACGGCGACCGCGCCGTTGTAACCGCAGTCCGCGTAGATCTGCCGGAACTCCGCCGGGCTGACGGTCGGCGTCGGCGAGGCGGGTGTGGTGGTGTAGTTCCGGGAGAGCGGGTTGTTGATGTCGTGGTTGCCCGGCACCACGTAGACCCGCTTTCCCTGGGCGCGCAGCTCGGCCAGCCTGGCCGCCACCAACTCGTGGTTGACGCGCTCACCGTCCTTGGTCAGATCGCCGGCGACCAGCACGAAGTCCAGCGGGCGCGACTTCAGGTCGTCGATCACGACGTTGAAGATCGCCTGGCTGTCGGCGATCAGCTTGGGGTCTTGTGCCACGTAGGCCTGGAACTCCGGGCCTGTGGTGCCCAGGAGGCTGCCGTTGTGGACGTGGATGTCGCTGAGCACCGCAAACCGGCGGATCGCCGTGCCCAGGTCGTGGTTGTCGCTGCCGCAGCCGAGGACGAGGCAGGCCAGCAGGATCCCCACCCCGAGCTTGAGTTGCCTTCTCATCGGAATAGGTCCTTTCCACCCGCAGGTGCGCGCAGGCTCCATCCCGCACCTCACGGGGCCGAAGCACATCCTCTCTGGCTCCAGCGCTGCGTGGCTCGCGTGCCTTGCCGGAAGGCCGGACCAGCGAGGCAGACACGATCCTTGGCCGTCGGCTCGAACCGACGGCTGTCCCGGTTGCACCGCGTGTTACCCCCAGTCTCCGGCAACGATCGTCCTGCCGGTTCCATCCCAACGGTGGGTCCCCCGTGGGCCAGTCGCGCACACGCTCGGACGAGCACTCGAACCCGCTGTCGTGGCGGCGTGGCAGCAGCCGGGGGAGTTGCTTGCAGTAGGCTTGGGCGACGGCTCGCTCGCGAGCGGCGCCGTGGGTGAGGCGTGGATCGCTGACCGCCCCCCGCCCCCGAGCGAGGACGGCAGACGC
Organism: Armatimonadota bacterium; assembly: GCA_016183835.1. Taxonomy (GTDB): domain Bacteria; phylum Armatimonadota; class UBA10988; order UBA10988; family UBA10988; genus JACPDV01. The sequence goes on along the minus strand of JACPDV010000231.1, from coordinate 1,046 downwards.
CGCCACACGCCCGTTCCCCGGCCCCTGTGAACGAAGACCACGTCGCACCCCTTCCGACGTTCCCCGAAATGACTATAGATCGCGCAGAACGGCCTGGTGAGTCCGTGGCCTTACGCTAATATTAAGACTAGCTCAACTGCCTGCCGGCAGCGCGAGGATCCCCACCCCCCGCGTCGAACTCACTCCCCAAAGGTGCCCCGTCCATGCCCGACCCCGGCTTCCCCCGCGTGCTGCCGATGCGCGAGCGTGCCGCCGTCCTCCGCCGCGTGCTCGAGGAGCGCCTAGAGACCGTCCTCCCCACCGCCATGCGCGAGGCCGGCATCGACTTCTGGCTCGTGCTCTGCCAAGAGGACGACTATGACCCTGTCTTCCACGGCCTCCTCCCCATGGACTCCTGGTGCCCCATCCTCCAGATGCTCTGCTTCCACGACACCGGGGAAAAGGTCGAGCGCATCAGCGTCAGCATGACCAACACCGCCGGGCTCTACGACCAGCCCTTCCAAGGGCGCTACGAGCATGAGCAGTGGAAGCTGCTCCCCGAGGTGATCGCCCAGCGCAACCCGCGCAAGATCGGCATCAACACTGGCTCCGTCGCCTGGGCCGCCGGCGGATTGACCCACAGCCTCCACAACCAGCTCGTCGAGGCGCTCGGCCCGGAGCTGTCGTCGCGGCTGGTCTCCGCCGAGCCGCTCGTGGTGCGCTGGCTGTCCACCCTCACGGCCACCGAGATCGAGCTGTTCGAGCACGTCGTCAACGTGGCCCACGCCATCCTCGCCGACTGCCTCAGCCGCCACAGCATCGTGCCCGGCGTCACCACCCCGACGGACCTCGAGTGGCGCTACTGGCAGCTCGCCGCCGACCGCGGGCTCGAGCTGTCGTTCAAGCCGTTCTTCCGCGTCCACCGCTCCGACGCCGAACGCGAGCGGTTCGGCGCCGACGACCAGGTCATCCGCCAGGGCGACATGATCCACTCGGACGTGGGCATCAAGTACCTCGGGCTGAACAGCGACCACCAGCAGGTGGCCTACGTCCGCCGCCTCGGAGAG
>JACPDV010000242.1 GCA_016183835.1 Armatimonadota bacterium | reverse complement strand
GCGCACCGGCGACGCGCGCCTCGACACGGCGGCGCTCGTGGTCCGCGTGTTCGAGCTGCTCACCGGCCCGGCCGACCCGGGCACCACCGGCAACACCCTCAAGCGCATCAAAGCGGCGGACCCGGCGCTGCGCGACCGGCTCCTGGGCTGGCTGCGGCAGGACCCGGTTCCGGGCCGGCGGCCGAGCGGCTCGGCCGTGTTCCAGTACCAGCAGCTCCTGCTCGGCGGGATGTCGACGGATCCCGCCCTGCTCGACCTCGTGCTCGATCTCGCGCCCGACCCGCGCGGGCAGCTCCAGCTTGGGCAGCTCCTGGCGCAGCGGAACCAGCGGGACAACGCCGCCACCTGCGCGCGGCGGGCATTGAGCGGGGCGCCCGGCGACTTCGCCGTAGTGGTGGGGGCGCAGCAACTGCTGTCGCTGTGTGGGCAGCCGGCCGCGGGGGTCGAGGTGCTCCGCGAGGCGGAGCCGCGGGTGCCGTACCCCGCGCGGCGCGAGCTGCGCCGGCGGCTCTACCAGGCGCTGCAAGGCAGCCTGCCGCTGCAGGCCATGTGGCAGCCCGGCACGCCGCCGCCCGGCGGGCCGCCGCAGCCTGGCGCTCCCGCGCCGACCGGCGTGCCGCCGCCGCAGCTCAGCCCGGCCCTCGCCGAGGAGCAGCAGCGCCGCCTGGCCGCCGCCGGCCCGGATGCCGGCTTCGCCCTTGCCGATCTACAGGCGTTCGTCGGCGACCGCGCCGCGGCCAAGGCCGGCTACGCCGCGCTCCACCGCGACACGGCCGAGCCCGCGACGCGGTTCGCCGCCTGGCTGGGCCTCGCGGAGTACGATCCCGCGGCTGCGTGGTCCGCCTTGGGCACCGCTGAGGCCGTGCTCGCCGACGAGGGGCTGGCGGGCACCGGCCTGCGGAGCATTCTGCTGGTCGCCCTCGCGCGGGCGGGCGGGCTCTCGGACGCCGAGCGCGTCGAGAAGCTGGCCGCGTCGGTCAAGGTGGACCCCGAGATGCGGGCCGTGTTGGCAGCGGTCTGGCTCCAGGCCGACGACTCCGACCGCGCCGTGACCGCCCTCGCCGGTGCCGACGTGAAGGCCGCGTGGGAGGCGATGCAGGAGGTCCTGCAGGCCCGGCTGTTCAACGGCGACCTGCGCCTGAGCCCGCGGCTGCGCGGGGCCGGCGGCACGGCCTTGCGCCGCCTCGCAGGCGCCACGGAGACGGTTGCCGGCTTCCGGGCGAAGGTGCTCGAACGCTTCCCCGAGCTGCCGCAACCCTGACCACTACTTGACGAAATCCACCCGCGGGTCGAACCCTGGCGGGCGCCAGGACGGGTCGCTCGACAGCCACACCGTCGCCAGCCGCGGGCCGTTCGGCGCCTGGGTCGGGCTGAACCCCACCGACAACGTCTGCTCGCCGGCCGGGAGCGTGACGCAGTCGATGGGGCCGGCCCAGTAGGCCGAGAGCATCTTGTCGCTGAACCAGGTCTCCTCGCCCGGCTTCACGCCGGCCAGGTGGCGGGTCAGCGTGCAGGGCAGCCGCAGGCGCCAGTTGGTGCCGTCCAGGCGCTTGTCGCCCGAGCACGAGAACCAGAACAGCCCCACGTTCTTGGCATCGTAGGTGGTGTAGCGCGCCCAGACGTAGTACGTGCCCGCCCGCGGCGCCGTGAAGCGCCAGGCGGCCTGCGGGCGCGGCGCGTCGTTGCTCTTCGGCTCGGGCAGCCAGGCGCACTCCAGTCCCTTGGCCGTGCCGAGCGCCAGGCCGCCGCTCAGCGTGGCATCGGCGGCGGGCAGCTCGAGGGTGGCGGTTTCGTACGCCGGTGTGCGGGCGCCCAAGGCCGCCGGGGCGGAGGCAAGCCCGCGCTTGTTCACCGCCACCACCTTGTAGAACAGCGTGCTGCCCGGCCGGTAGCCCCAGTCGAGGGCCGCGGTCGCGCGGCCGGAGCAGAGCAGCGTGGCGTTGCCCGGCACCAGCTCCGCGCTCTCGCCCACGTAGACCGAGTAGTAGTCGAGGTCGGGATCGGGCGACGGGTCCCACGCCAGCCGCACCTGCTCCTCGGTGTTCTCGGTCACTTTCAGCCCGGTCACCGGCGCCGGGACGGGGTCGCGATCGTCGAGCCTGACGGGCCGGTCGCCCGGGACGCTGGTGAGGAGGAGCAGGTCGAGCCGCAGACCGTCGGAATTGCTGCTCAACGTGATGACCTGCTTCCCGGCGGCGAGGGTCAGGGCTTGCGGCAGCTTCTGCCAGGCCCAGCCGGTGGACTGAACCCGGCCGCGGGCAGTTGCCGTCCCGGCGCGGCACTCCAGTTCGCCCTCGCCCTTGGCCCGCACCCAGACCGCGTAGTCGCCCTGCACCGGCACGTTCACCGGCGCCTCAGCCCGGCCGGTGACCTCGTCCGGCGCCTCCTGCCACACGCGGGCGCAGCGGTAGTTGGAGCACCGGCCGTCGAACAACTGCCGCAGGAATGCTCCTCGGCGACGCCGGCGTAGCAGGCGCCGGCCGGCGGAGCGGGGTCGAGGAACTCGGTGCCGGCGATGCGCTCCTGGTTTACCCGCCGGTAGTCGCGCCCGCTGGCGGTAGAGCGGTAGACGTTGTACCCGGCGAGCTCGCGGGCGACGGCGGGCGGCTCCCAGCGCAGGCGCGCAGCGTTGCCCTCGCGGGACAGGGTCAGGCTCCGCGGCGCCGCGGGCCGGCGGGTGATCGCCAGGTAGACGTCCGTGTCGCCGAGCATGTCGCACATGTAGGCGAGCTTGGTGGCGTCGGGGCTGATGCGGGTGTAGGTGTTGCTGTCCCACGAGTTGCGCGAGGTGAAGTCGTGGACCACCTGGAGCACGGTGCCCGACTCGTTGCCGTCGATCAGCAGGCGCTTGCCGGCGACCTCGCGGTCCGTGCCGTTGGTGCACAGCCACCGCCCGTCGGGCCCGAGCTGGCCGTAGTCCGAGGGCACGTCCGCGGTCCAGTTGGACCAGACCTTCACCTCATCGGAGTGTGCCTCGTCCATCGGCAACATGCCGAGCCGGTGCGAGAGGAGCAGGCTGACGTAGCGGCCGACGATGGTGTCGCCGCCGTAGATCTCGTGCCCGCCGTAGGTGGGGTAACAGCCGAGCTGGACCTGCCCGGTGGCCAGGTCCATCTGCCAACCTTGGAAGTAGTAGCAGCGCTGCCAGTTGACGCGCTGGTCGTGGTGCGAGATGCAGGCGCCCTTCATCCGCATGCCGAGCGGGACGCGCCGGACGCGCTGCGCCGGGTCGGCGACGCGCGGGTCGATCAGGAACATGGCCCGGCCGCCGGTGGGACCCACCACGAGCAGGTCCGAGAACACGGAGCCGCTGAACTCGGTGCTGCCCCCGTCGCTGCTCAGCCAGTCGGCCACGGGCCGCACCTCGCCGGTGCGGAAGTTGGCCGCCTGCACCACGTAGCGGATCTGCTCGCCGCTCGGCGAGGCCTGGAGCAAGTAGATCACCGACGGGTCAGCGCGGCTGAACACCGGCGCGCCGCGCAGGTCGGGCAGCTCCCTCATGCCGCCGGCGTCGAAGTCCCAGACGACCATGCCGTGGAAGCTGCGATTGTAGATGGGCAGCGCCGAGCCGTCGGGGCTGAAGCTGTCAGCCATCTCGGTGCGCACAGTGCGGGTCAGCCGCCACACCAGCGCCCCGGTACTGGTATCGCGAAAGGCCGCCGCCTCATTGGGCAGGTCGAACCGCACCGGCGCGCCGGAGCGGGCGTTGAGCGCCTCCAGACCGTGGTAGGGCCGCGGCTCCAGCCGCTGCAGCCGGAGATCCAGCCCGGCGGGGATGAAGCCCGCCTGCTCCTCCGGGGTGAGCTGGTCCACCAGCCGGATCTCGTCCAGCGTCACTTTGCCCTGGGTGTTGAGGAAGGTCAGCCGAAGCTGGATGGGCTGCGTGCCGCGCAGGTTGGGCTTGTCCAGGTCGCGCAGGTCCACCGCGTGGAGCCCGGTGGTGTAGCAGACCTTGGTGTCCCAGCCGTTGACCGCCAGGGCCATGTAGGTGCCGGAGTAGGTCATCCGGGCGACGAGGTAGTGATAGCGGTCCAGATCTACGGTGCCGGGGTACTTGCGGGAGATCATGGCCAGGCCGGCGTCGGCGTTCTTGTCCCAGTCCGGCCAGTCGGGCGCCCAGGCCGCGGAGGCGCCGGTCATGAAGGTGCCGTTGAGGGTGGTGAAGCTGGTCTGCCGGCCGTCGGTGGTGATGGACTCCATCCCCGTGATGCCCGGCCAGGTGCCCTTCTCCCATCCGTCTGCGTTGGAGCAGTCGTCGACGACGCCGATGCGGTCGTCGGCCGCGGAGCAGCAGGCCGCCACGAGGCAGGCCAACCCGATTGCCGTCCATCTCGCCATCGTTGCCCTCCCGGCGCTCTGCGGCGCCTGTCACCCGAACCCCAGCCGGATCCCCGGCAGCCCCGCCACCGTCGCCGCCCGCACCACCTCCGGCTCCGGCCAGTTCGTGTAGTCGTCGCCGACCGTGTGGATCCCCGCCGACGGGTTGGTCCAGCGCCGCGTGCCGTCGTCCAGCTCCACCTCGATGGCCAGGCTCCCCACCGTCAGGGGGTCGCCCGGCCCGCCGAGGTGTACGTCGTTGACCTCGCGCAGCGCCGCCAGCGCCTCGGCGGAGAGCGGCGTGCGGTGATGATAGTAAGGCACCGTGGCCGGGAACGCACCCAGGGGCACCTCGCCGAGCCGCACCTCGTGCACCCGCTCCGGCGCCCGGTAGAGGCTGAGGCAAAGCCACCCGCGGCGGATCCGGTCGAGATCGATCCCCTGCGGCGGAAGGCACGGCGGCAGTCCGCGCGGCGGCACCACCCCGTCCGGCGAGAGGCTCAGCGCCAGCTCCGTGCCGCGGCCCACGCCGCGCAGTTCCAGGTCGAGCCGCTCCGCGCTCACGTCCGCCAGGGCGTAGACCGGCGGGCTGTTCTCCAGCCGGCCGGGCCAGGCGAAGAGCTGGCGCGCCGCGGGCACCAGCCAGGTCTTGGCTGTAGCCAGCGCCACCGGCGGATCGTCGCCCCAGCGGACCGAGGAGAGCTTGACCTGCAGGAG
>JACPDV010000241.1 GCA_016183835.1 Armatimonadota bacterium | reverse complement strand
TGCGGCGACGCCGAGGGCCGGATCCTGGTCTGGAGCCTCGACAACGCCCGGCGGCCCCACGTCCTGCAAGGGCGCGGCGAGACGGTGTGGGCGGTGGGATGGTCGCCGGACAGCCGGCGCATGGCCTGGGGCTACCGGCCGCCCGGCCCGGGCAAGCAGGCCAAGCTGCAACGCAGCTTCGACCTCGACCACGGCGCGCCGGGCGCCGACCCGCGCGAGGGCGAGACCTGGCGCGGCGCGGCGCAGGAGACGCCCGGCCTGGTGATCGAGCAGCCGGCGGCGGGCGACCGGGTGGTGCTGCGGGCCGAGCGCCGGCCGGCGGTGACCATCAAGCCCGACCCGGAGCTCGAGGGCAAGGTGCTCGCCGTCTGCGACCTGGGCGCCGAGCTGGTCGCGGTGGGCACCGAGTACACCCTCAACGTGTACGACCTGACCGGCCGCCGGGTGGCCGTCCTGGCGGGGCACAGCGGGCCGGTGCTCGCCCTGGCGAAGTCGCCCGACGGCCGGCTGCTGGCCTCCTCGTCGATGGACCAGACGGTGCGGCTGTGGCCCCTGGCGGGCCCCCGCGCCACGCCGCGGCCACGGCCGAACGCCGCCCGCGACGGGCGCGAGCGTCAGCCGAGCACCGCCCTGCCGCAAGCGGTCCGGCCGCTGCTCAGCCTCTTCATGGGCCGCGACCGGCAGTGGGTGGCATGGAGCAGCGGCGGCTTCTACGCCTGCTCGCCCGGCGGCGAAGAGGTGGTGGGCTGGCAGGTCAACCACGGGCCGGACCAGGCCGCTGACTACGTCACGGCCTACGAGCTGCGGCGCAAGCTCTACCGGCCGGACATCATCGCCAAGCTCGGGCGCGCCTCCAGCCTGGCCGAAGCAATGCTCTCGCTGCCGTCCGGGACCGGTAGCCGGCCGACGGTCACGGTCGACGAGGCGAACGTAGAGAAGGTGGCTCCGCCGCGGGTTGAGATCCTCGCGCCGCTCGACGGCTCGGCTACCGACGCCGGCGAGATCGAGGTCCGCGCCCGCGCGGTGGACCCGAACGGTCGCGCCATCGCCTCCACCACGCTACGCATCAACGGCCGCCCCGCACGGTTCGTGTTCGTCCCCGCGCGCGGCGAGCCGGGCGAGTGGAGCAGCAAGGTCAGCCTGCCGCCCGGCACCAACACGCTCACCGCCGTGGCCACCAACGACGATGGTGCGGAGGGCGTTTCCCCGCCCTGCCGCGTGACCTGCCGCGAGGCGGGCGGGACGGTCAGCAAACCGGCGCTCTACGTGCTGTCCGTGGGCGTGTCGAGCTACCGGTCCGCCGGCCTGTCGCTCCAACTCGCGGCCAAGGACGCCCGCGACTTGGCCGCCGGCTGGGCGACACAGCAGGGCAAGCTCTACGACAAGGTCGAGACGAAGGTGCTGACCGACCAGTCGGCCACCCGCGCCGCGACGCTCGGCGGGCTGAAGTGGCTGGCGGAGGTGACCCGGCAGCAGGACTACGCGGTGCTCTTCCTCGCAGGGCACGGCGTGAGCGACGCGGACGGGACCTACTACTTCCTCACCCACGAGGCCGACCTGCACGCGCTGCCGGCCACGGCGGTGAAGTGGGACGAGCTGCGCGACGGGCTGGACCAGGTGCGCGGCCGCGTGCTGCTGCTCCTCGACACCTGCCACGCCGGCGCGGCGACCGGGCCGGGGACCTACGACCAGGGCTACAACGACATGCTCCGCGACGCCCGGCAGGAGCAGGTGGGGCTGATCACCTTCGCCTCGTGCCTGCCGCAGCAATCCAGCCTGGAGAGCGCGCAGTGGGGCAACGGCGCCTTCACCAAGGCGGTGGTGGAAGGGCTCCAGGGCGGGCCGCAGGAGATGCTCTACGACGGCAAGCTGACCATCTCCGCGCTCGAAGCGTACGTCTCGGCACGCGTGGAGGAGCTGACCGACGGCCGCCAGAGCCCGTCGCTCAACAAGCCCACCAGCGTGCCCAGCAGCCTGCCGGTGGCCGTGCTGCAGTAGGTAAGGCGGCGGCGGGATCGAACTGCATGATGCCGATACCGGCTCACAGGCAGACCACCAGCGCGGCCAGGTGGTAGAGCAGCGCCCAGGAGGTGAGGGTCATCAGCGCTCCATGCCCCACCAGCCGCCTACCGTGGCGACACAGTAATCGCCGTCGGAGCTGGCGGTTCTCCAGACGTGGCCATCCACCACGATCTCGCAGGTCAGCCGGGCGCCCGCGGACTGCGCCTGGACATAGAGCTGAAGCATCGGTCGGTTGTCCAGAGGAATGGACGGTCCGGTCCACGGCAAGCTGACCGTGTGCGACTCGGTTCCTCCCCCCGCGTTAGCGTAGATGACCGTGGCCGAGCCCATGCCGGAAACGCGGTAGGACGCCATCCTGGCGCTGGGGGCGGCCGGCGTGTCGTTGAAAACGGGCGCCGTGTCGGCGGCCGCCTCGGCCGGCGTCAACCTTCCCGCGGAGACGGCGGCGTCCAGCTTGTCGTTATACTGCCGGTTCTTGGCATCGATTGAGGCGCCCGCTCTAGCCTCGCCGCGCATTTCCCTGGCCAATGGAATGCCGGCTAGGACGGCAACCAGAATGAGGACCGGGATCGCAAGCCAGTCCGGGACAGACCGTTTGCCCAGCGGCAGGCGCTCCTGGGGACCATCACGGCCGATCACCGTGGGCATGGCTTTCTCCGCTGCCTGACCAGTTTACATGAACCGGCCGCAACTTGCACAATGGCGCAGGCCAGTGAGGTCGGCCTTACCTGAGACGCAGACGCCACCCTCGGCCGGCCGCGGCCGGCGGGTTCGGACCAGCCGGCCGCACGGATGGTGCCTCCGCGCCGGGACGAGCTCCTCGGGACCTTCGGGACCATATACCGTAGGCATTGGTTGCTCCCGTATGATCTCCATCCCAATCCTCATCTCCGTCCCCGGTGGCGCGGGTCACGTTATGGACGCGACCCAGATGAGCCCGATGACAAAGCCGGCGACTGCGCCGCCGAACGAGTATGAGGCCCTGGAGCGCACGCCGGTGTCCGCGCTGCAAAGCTGGCCCACGCCAAACAGAACGCCAGCGATCGGGATCACAAAGCCGAGCAGGAAGTACTGCCAGCCATCGGTCGTGGCCGCTGGCGTGGTGACGGGCACCGAAGAGTGGTTCGTGTTCTGGTTGTAGATGACGACCTGCGGGGGCACCCCGCCGGAGGCCTGGGCTGCGACTGCGGCAACCTGAGCGCGCTGCTCCATCTGGTCTGCGGCTTGCGTGTCACCCAGGGCGCGGTAGTGCTCGGCGGCCTCAAGCCACTCCGCCTGGACCAAGGGGCGGTTGCGCTCGATGTCAAACAGGTGCTGTAGCCGCTGCGCCCGGACGCCGGGGTCCAGCGTGTCACCCGTAAGCGGCAGGGCGGCCGACAGACGCGGGACAGACCCCTGCGAGGCTGGCGCCGTTAGCCGGGGCGGTTGGTTCGGCCGGGGCACGAGCGTCGCAGTTCCGCCACCGGGCACGAGTGAGGCCTTCCCACAGAGCCCACACACGTAGCTCTTGCCGACGCGGTCGTCCGACACGATCAAGCGGTCTCGGCAATGCGGGCAGTGGTAGGTGATCATGGCCAGCTCCCTCGCCCATCTTACATGAACCGCCCGCATTTGGCGCAGTGGAGGTGGCCGTTGCGGTCGGTCTTGCCGGGTGAGTGGGCGCCACCTCGCGAGCAGTTGCCGGCGGGAGGCGCCGACCACGCCGGAGGGGCGGCTGCCGTCGGCGGGCTGGGTTGGGTGGCCGGGCCGGGTTGGTCGAAGTACGGGCCGTTGCTTGGCGGCGGGGCTAGCGGCCTCGGCGGCGCGGCAACGGCGCCAGCCACGGGTTCGTCCAATGAGGACAGGGCTTCACGGAGCTTGGCGTTGCCCGGGTCCGCGTCGAGGGCCTGTTGCCAGGCTGCCCGGGCGCCGGCCACGTCGCCGGCGTGCTTCGCGTCCGCGCCCTTCTGCCACAGCGTGCGGGCAGACGCTTTCGCGTCGGCGAGAGGTGCTGGCGCAGCATTCGGCCGACACCCGGCGACGATGAACAGCCCGACGGCGCAGAGCGCCAGGCGCAGCCGTCTCCAGCCCATAATTGCCCTCCCGCCGGTACGCCATGTGCCGCAGCGCGGCTTTCAGGACGCCGGCCACCGCGGCGTGGTCGCCCTCGCGGAGCAGCACGAGCGACTCGGCCGGGTCACACGGACATTCTACCCCACTGGTTCCCCGCCAGTCAATGCAAACATGACGGTAACACCGCAGGCATGTTGCCCCCATTTCCGTCGACCGACCCGAACCTGCCGACGCCCGGGACGGCGTGGCGCGCCATGCCGACGCTCCTGCCGGTGGCGATGCTCCAGTAGCTCACCCCGCCGTGGGATCGAACTGCATCAGGCCGATCATGTTGCCTTCGGTGTCGTTCACCGAGGCGAACCAGCCGACGCCCGGGATGCCGTGGCGCGCCATGTTGACGCTCCCGCCGGCCTCGGTGACGGCCGTCACCGAGGCGTCGAGATCGGGCACGCTGAGCACGTTGCTGAGCTTCTCCGCGGGGCCGCCGCGGCGGAACATGCCGCCGTTGATGCCGGGCTCGGAATCGTCGCCGGTGACGACCATCCAGTATTCCATCGGCCCGCCCCATTTCTGGAACTTCCAGCCGAAGGCCTGCTCGTAGAACCGCACGGCCCGCTCGGGATCGTCGGCGGGCAGCTCGAAATGGACGGGTCTGGGCATGGGATGCTCCTGGATACGGTACCGCAGTGTGGGGCGCGCGGCAGCGGCCCGCAAGTCCGCAGTGAGCGCGATTGCTCCTCCCCCTGCGAAGCGGGGGGAGGCGGGAGGGGGGTATCGGGACCGGAGGCGGGACCAACCGGAGCCCCCACCCTTGCCCCTCCCCCGCTCCGCAGGGGAGGGCGGCAGACATCCGCCCTTCGTCACGCCGGGTGCGGCACCGCCCCACGAGCGAGTAGTCGCAATGACGATGGCTCCCCTATGCCACGGCGTCGTACATCGCGACGATGTTCTCGGCCGGGACGTTCTGCTGCACGTTGTGCACCGGGCAGAAGATGAACCCGCCGCCCTCACCGAACAGCCGGCACCGCTCCCGGACGTGCTCCGCCACCACCGCGGGCGGCTCGCGCCAGAGCACGTGCTGCGTGTCGCAGCCCCCGCCCCAGAACACGATCCGCCCGCCGAACTCGGCCTTCAGCCGTTCGGGGGCCATGTTCGCCGCCGACGTCTGGACCGGGTTCAGACAGTCCAGCCCGGCCTCGATCAGCGGCTCGATCAGGTGGTAGACGCTGCCGCAGCAGTGCAGGAAGCTCTTCATCCGCGAGTGCTTCCGCATCCACTGGCAGACGGTCGCGTACGCCGGCTGGATCACCGCGCGGAACGTCTCTTCCCGGAAGTACTCGCCCTTCTGCGTGCCCATGTCGTCGGCGGCGACCATCCACGCCGCGACACAATCGCCCACCGCGTCTTCGAGCTGCGCCAGCCGGCGGGCGTAGCCTTCGGCCATGATCAGCAGCCCGTCGCGGCAGTAGTCGGGCTCCATCACCATCAGGCAGAGCCAGTCCTGCCAGGGGATGCCGCCGAAGCCGGCGGAGAACCCGCCGCAGTAGCCCGCGCCGAGCATCGCGTACTCGGTGTTGTCGTGGACGGCCTTGGCCCGCTCGCGCAGCCAGTCGAGCTCCGCGTCCGGGATGGGGCCGGGCGGCCGCAGTGACTCGAGGGGCGGCATGGGGATGTCGAGCGACGGCGAGACCTCGATCCGGCCCATGCCGTCGAAGTAAAAACCGCCGCGCGGCATCTTGGCGTGCCGATTGCCCTGGCCGTCGGTCAGATACCAGGCGTCGTCGGCGAGCTCGAGCGGCAGGTCGGCGGGGAAGGCGATGGTCTGCCCATCCCAGAAGGTCACCGGCTTCCACTGCCCGACCGCCTCGCGCGAGCGCCAGGTGCTGCTCCACGGCTCAAGCGGCACAACGTCGAACCCGAACCGCCGGCGCACGGGCTCCTCGATCTCGGCCAGCATCTGCCCCACGTCGTAGACGTGCGGCGGCTCGCCGTCGATGCCCAGGTGCCGTTTCAGGCGCCCGTAGGCGGCGGCGTTGATGCCCGTGGAGCGCATGCCCGAGCAGTCGATCGGCACCCGATCGGGCCGGCGGTGGTTCAGCGCCGCCTCCACCCGTTCGCGCGACGTCATAGTCAAAGCTTCCCTTCGTACCACCCGGCCACCAGGTGGGCCACTTCGTAGACGGCGTGCGCGGCGTCGGCCAGGGCGAGACCTTCCCACGGCAGCGCGGCCTCGGCCACCGCCGTGGCCGGTTCCTCCTCCACGTAGACGCGGGCGTACCAAGTGTCTGACGCCTCGGCGAGCACGCGCGCGGGATCGGGCTGCTCCTCACCTTCGGTCGCCGCTCGGGCCACGAAGACCTGCCGTCCACCCGCCGGGCCAACGTCCACGTCGTCCACATAGACCGTCACCAGCGCCCTCAGGATGCCGCTGAGCGGGACATCGAGGGTCCACGTCTCGTCCTCGTTCTCGGTCACTGTGGCCTCGAGCTGCTCGGCCACTTGAGCGACCAGTTCGCCAATCTCGCTCATCGCCAGCTTCTCCTCGCGGTCGACAGGCCGTTCGCCGAGGTCGTGCCGAAGCCTCCGTCAGCACGGCACTCAGCTTGCTCGGGCTGCGCGAGCCCTCTTCCGCCGACAACGCCAGAGCAGTGCCAACCCGGCCAGGGCCAGGACCGCCACCCCATCCGCCGGCACCGGCACGGGCCACTGGCGCTGCTCCGGCTCGGCCGGCGCCACGTCCTTGCCCGGGTGGCCGCGCAGGATCAGGTCCTCTCTGCGGGCCGTGCGCGGGACGTTGGCTTCGTAGTAGGTGAGGTAGTGGCCCGCCTCGCGCGGCGGGGCGCCTGCCGGCCAGGCGGACGTGTCCAAGTCGTGCGCGTAGCGCAGGGCCATGGTGGGAAACGCGGCCGTGCCGTCGCCGAGGACCGGCTGCACGCGCCCGGCGGCGAGGACGGCCAGCCGGCAGGGCCGGTTGGTCGCCGCCGCGCTCTCGTCCCCCGGCTGCTGCGGCTCGCTGAAGGGCACGAACCCGGTCGCCGCCGGGTAGGTCAGCCTCACCGCCGGCAGCGCC
>JACPDV010000240.1 GCA_016183835.1 Armatimonadota bacterium | reverse complement strand
CGGTGGACGGCTGTCGTTGCCTACGGGAGGTTCGGTCGTGCACAGGTCCTCCCGGCGGGACTTCAACCCGCTAGCGACGTGCGCTGCGAGGCGCACCAAAGTCCGCCTGCGCCGACTCCGGATCCGGGAACCCACGCAGGTGGGTTTGGCACGGTTGCCGCGGTTTCCAACCGCCGGGCCAGCCGCCGGACGCGGCCCCGCCGGCCACCGCCTGGTTCGGCCCCTCTGCCGCGATCCTTCCCCGCCCGGCAGGACGTGAGGTGGCGCCGGCGAACCGCGGGTCGTGCGCGAGGCGGCGAGGTCCCGATGAGTCATGCCGGCGTGGTTGGGCGCGCGTGCGCCGCCGTGATGCTGTGCTGCGGTCTGGCCGCCTGCGCCGCTCCGGCGCGCCTGGCCGTGGGCGGCGGGCTGCGCATCGGCTACGGCGGCGTGCTCCTCCGGGCCGGCCTGCCGTTCGACTACCTCACCGCCGAGGAGCAGTGCGATCCTGCCGTGCTCGGCCGCTTCGACTGCGTGCTGATCGCCGGGCTGCTCGACGAGTGCGAGCACTGGGCGCCCAAGGCGCGCCGTGCGTTCGACGCCTACGTCCGCGGCGGCGGGCACCTGCTCTGTGAAGTGGGCGCGCAGCCCGAGCCGCTGCTCGACAGCGTCCGCGGCCCGATCGCCAGCAACGTCTATCCCCCGGTGCACGAAGGCCAGGCGTTCCGGCTCGTGACTGGCGACCACCCGCTGCTCAAGCGCTTCTCGGCGGGCCAGCAGTGGGACTACGACCACTACCTCTGCATCGTGCCGGCCGACGAGCCGCAGGTCACGGTGTTGGCGCGGTACACCCGGCCGCCGGCCGCGGGCCGGCCGGCCCTGTTGAGCACGCAGGTCGGCGGCGGGGAGGTGATCTACTCGGCGGGCGTCCTGAGCTACATGCAGGGCAACTGGTCGCCGTGGTACGAAGACCCGATCCTCGCCATCGTGGAGCATCTCACCGGCGGGCGCGCGGTCCGTCTCTGGGCCAACGAGCCGGCCGAACCGGAGCCCGCAACCGGCCCGCCGACAGCGGCCGCGAAACCGTACCCGCGCATCGCTGGGGCCGATGATCTTGGCGCGGCGGAGCCTGGAGGCTACTGCCTGCGCTGCGCGTGGCCGGCGGGCAAGGCCACGCTCCACCTCGAGCCCACCTCGGCGCGCGGCGGCGGGCTGACCGTCCGGATCGACAGCCGAGTCGTGCAGGTGGCCGGCGGCGCCAGGCCGCTGCGGGTGGATGTGCCGGCGGACGTTGCCGAGCTGGCCTTGCGGCGCACGCCCGAGCGGCTCGACGTGCTGTCGTCCGGAGGCGCGGTGGCTGGCAGCGCGGCCGCGCCGCTGCACGCCGAACTGGGAGTCTTCGCCGAGGGGCTGGCTGACCCGCTGCTCCAGCCGGTGGAGCCGGCGGTGTTCGGCGACGATTTCAGTCGTTCGGGCGAGCTGGGCCCACCTTGGGAGGCGGCTGGGGGCACCTGGCAGCTCACCGCGCCGACGACCCGCATGGGCGTGCAAGCCCCGGCGCTGCTGGGCAAGGGCGGCTGGGTGACGGCCGGGCAGTGGTTCTGGTCCGACGTGCGCCTGAGGGTCGCGGTGCGCCCGCGGGCCGACGGCGAGATCCGGCTGCAGACCGCCCGCTGGGACGCCGGCAACGCCCTGGAGCTGCGCCTGCCCGTGGGCGCGGGCCGGGCGCGGCTGGTGCGCTTGCGCGGCGGCAAGGAGACCGTCCTGGCCGAGGGCGGCGCCGGCCTGCGGGCGCAGCAGTGGCAGCTCGTGGAGCTGTGCAGTCTGCGCTCGCAGGTGGCCGCGCGGGTGGACGGCGCCGAGATCCTGCGCGCCCGTTGCGACGACCTGGGTCCCGGCGGGATCGCGCTGGGCGCCACCGGCACGGCGCTGTTCGACGACGTGGCCGTGGCGCCCGCCGACCTGCCGCCGCCGCTGCCCGCCGTGCACCCGGTCTGGTTCGACAAGGGTCCCGCCGGACTGCTCGACCGCGACACCTGGTCGGCGCCGGCCGCGGCCTGGCTGCCCGAAGAGCAGACCGGCCGGATGTGGCACCTCGGCCGGTTCGGCGGCGACTTCCGCCTGGTGGTCCGTGCCGTGCGCAAGACCGGTGACGAGCTGCAGCTCACCCTCCACGCCGGGCCGGAGCGCGCCTCGTCGCCGGTCCTCACCGTTGCGGGACCGCACGTGGTGGAGCTGTGCCGCGCCGCCGGGACACTCAGCGCTACGGTCGATGGGCGCGCCGCGAAGCTCGACGCCGCGCCGACCGGCACGCTCTGCCTGGGACTGGAGTGGAGCGGCCTGGCGCTGGCGCCCGAGGACATCCACCTGACCGCGGCGGGCGTGGACGAGGCCACCTTCGAGCGCGCGCCGGTGGACTGGTGGGAGGCGGCGGGGGAGTGGACCATCGCCTCGCGCTGGAGCTGCGATCCGAAGTGGTCGTGGCTGGTGGGCGCCGGCAGGCCGCGGGCGATCCTCTGGCACAAGCGCCGCGTGCAGGGCGACGTGGTCGCGCAGACGTTCCTCGGGGTGCAGCAGCAGCACGAGTACGGCGTCGGCGCGGAGCTGTTCGAGCGGCTCCGGATCACGTTGGCGGGCGACGGCGAGGACCCGTGGAGCGGCTATGTGGCGGAGCTGGGCGGCGACGGCCCGGGCCATGCGCGCCTGTACCGCAGCCACCGGGTGGTGGCGGCCAGCGAGGTTCCGTTGCCGTACTGGCGCGAGCTGCACAACTCCTGGTGCGAGCTGCGGGCGGAGCGGCACGGCGCGAAGGTCACCGTCTGGTTCCACCGGCGGCGGGTCCTGGACTTCGACGATCCGGCCCCGCTGCCGGACGGCCAGGTGGCGCTGTGGGCCGAGCAGAACCGGCTGGTCACGCCGTATCTGGCGGTGTACGGGGGCGCGGCACCGAGTCCGTGAAGTGAGTCGGGAAGTCTGCCACTGGCAGCTCGCCTGCCAGCGCTGCAGCGGCTGGGTAACGGCACTGGCAGCAAGCTGCCAGTGGCACACCAGCACCACAAGCAGCCGGGGCTCAGGTCACGGTCGCCGGTACCGCACCAGCACGGCTCCCGGCGCCCTCTCCAGCACCACCCGCAGCTTCGCCAGCTCCGCGCCGCTCATCTCCCGCGGCGCGCCGGGCGTGTAGTCCTCCGCCAGCGTCACCTCGTACCGCGCGTCCGGGTCGAGCCCCTGCAGCGCCAGGTCCACCGCCACGTATGGGCTGTTCGGCCGGCGGAAGAGCAGGGCGAACCCGGCGCCCAGGTCCGGCCGGTCGAACTGCCATCCGCCCCACTCGCGGTCGGACAGTGTGGGCAGGATCTGCGGGTAGAAGTCGCCCAGGTAGTACGGCCGCAGCGACTTGGCCTCGGCGATGGCCAGCTTGCCGCGCTCGGCATCGAAGGCGGCGGCGTCCAGCTTCATCACCAGGTTGGTGCCGGTGGTGCAGATGCTGCGCCACTCGTACGGCTCGAACGACCACACCCCCGCGGCGCTGAGCGGCAGGTAGGCGGTCAGCCCGCCGGTCTGCGTCTGGTCCCAGATGGGCATCGCCCGGCCGCAGCACTGCGTGTCGCTCCGCCACAGCGGGAAGCTGCGCGTGATGGTCTCCAGGTCGATCCGCCGCCCGCCGCTGGAGCAGTCGTCGATAGCCAGCCCGGGATGCTTCGCGAGCAGCTCGTCCCACATGCGGTAGAGGCCCTGGACGTACTGGTTCTCGGTCATCCCCTGCCGATCGGGAGCGTCGGCCGCCTGCCAGAACCGGAGCGGATCGATGTTGAAGTCCTGGCGGTAGATGGTGATGCCCCAGTCGTCGATGCACTGACCCAGGTAGTCGGTGAGCCACTGCCGCGCCGCCGGATCCCCCAGGTTGTAAAGCCCGTCGCCGTCGCCCGAACGCAAGACCCACGCGGCATGCTCCTTGCCGATGCGGCTCGCCGGGTGCACGCGCTCGGGCTCGAACCAGACCACGAACCCCATCCCCTTCGCCCGGCTGGCGTCGCCCAGTGGGCGGAGTCCGCGGGGGAAGGCGTCGGTGCGCGGGACCCAGCTCCCCACCCCGCTTGGCCAGCCGCCCTCGAACCAGCCGGCGTCGAGCCAGTAGTTCTCCACGCCCAGCGGGGCGATCTGGTCGATCATGCCGAGCTGGTTGGCCTCGTCCACACCGTTGCCGGTGTTGTAGGTGAACCACCCGCAGGCCGACACCGGCGGGAGCACCGGCTGCCCGTCGCGGTGCGGCGTGTAGTGGTCGAGGATCACCCGACGGAGCAGGTTGTGTCCGCGCCAACGGTCGCCCTGGTAGGAGACGAGGAGGATCCGCGGGCTGCGGATGCTCTCGCCGGGGTGGAGCACCAGGCTGACCGTCTGCTGTCCGGCGGTGAGGCGGATCGGCCCGCCCTGGTCGCGGCCCGCGTGGAGCCGCCACTGCCCGGACCACCCGACCGCGCCCACCAGCCCGCCGCCGGGCCAGCCGAGGTTGAAGAAGGGGAGCCGGCCGTCGGACGAGCGCCCGCCCACCGGCGCCAGGTCGACAGCGGTGTTGGGCTTCAACTCGGTGTCGATGGGGAGGAAGTCGGTCTCCGTGCAGTTGCTGCCGTGCGCATGGTGGAGCACGACGCTGCCGCGCGGCGCGTCGAGGCCGAGGTCGAGCGCATCCAGCGCCTCGATCTTCGGCGAGTCGGCGGCGCCGCGGTGGGTGAAGCGCAAGACCCACTCCACGGCCGGGTAGTCGGTGAAGGTGCGCACTTCGGCGGCCAGCTCCATGCCACTCGCCGGGTCGGTCCAGGTGAGGGTGTGCAGCTCGCCGCCGGGCGACGGGGCAACGGACTCCGCGCGCTTCCAGCCGGGAAGGAGCTCGGCCGCCGGCTTGCCGCCGAAAGTGAAGCCGATCGGCAGCTTCTCGGCGAACGTGGCGTCGGCGGCCAGCGGCAGCTCGTCGAGCCAGACGGTCCGGCCGTCGGCCAGCACCACCTTCGCGTCGCACCAGTCGCACTGGTCCCAACCTGGCCCGTCGCCGCCGTCGCTGACCTTGAGCACGACCTCGCGCGCGCCGCCGAGGTCGAGGTCGACGTGCAGCGGCTCCATGCCGCCCCGGTGCAGCTCGCTGTGATGGAGCGCCTTGCCGCCGGCCTCCACGCTGAACTCAACGCTGCCGTGGACGCCGGCGGTGTCGAAGTTGTGGTCCACGCCGCAGTCGGCGATGAACCGCGCCGCGGGCACGTCGAGCCGCACGACGATCTCGCTGAAGGCATGGGTGCCGAGCCCGCGCTGGTAATGCCGGCTGCCGATCTGCAGCGGCGTGTTCATGACGCTCTGGTTGAGGTGGAACTCGCCGTGGTCCTGGCGGCGCACGTCGAGCCCGGCAGCCCGCGGCGGCGGGGGCACATCGCGACCGAACCAGGCGCGGTCGACCCACGCGCGGAACGCGGGGCGCTCGTCGGCGGCGCCGGCGGAGGCGACGAGGGCGAGCAGCACCAGGAAGAGCAGGTAAGTGGGCGACATGGTCCTTCTCGGTAGCCGTGGCCTTCGGCATCAGGCTGGCCGAGTCCTGCGGCCCATCCGTGCAGAAC
>JACPDV010000230.1:18204-18604 GCA_016183835.1 Armatimonadota bacterium | reverse complement strand
GCCTACGCAGCCGCGCTATCGCCGGAGGAGATGCAGCAGATCATCGCGGTGGCGCAGCGCTACGGCTACTCCGAGGTGTACTTCTACGGCAACGACGAAGCCGCGGGCGACCGGCTGACCGAGCAACGTGCGCAGTGGGAGAAGGTCCACGCTGCGGGCGGAAAGGTGTTCGTGGCGGGGTCGCAGGGGCAGAACTTCCCGCGCGTGGGCGACCTGCAGGACCTGCTGGTCTGCTACGGCGACCCGAGCCGTGAGGAGGCGGCGCGCTGGCACAGCAAGGGCCACAAGATCTTCTGCTACGCCAACCCGCAGGGCGGCGTCGAGGCGCCGGAGACCTATCGCCGCAACTTCGGGCTGCTCCTGGCGGTGAACGACTACGACGGCGGGATGACCTACATCT
>JACPDV010000230.1:0-18193 GCA_016183835.1 Armatimonadota bacterium | reverse complement strand
GTCCCCTCGTGGAACGACTACTGCATCCCGCCCTACCGCCAGCACAACTTCGTCTACCCGACGGTGGACGGGGTGATCGATACCGTGCAGTGGGAGGGTTACCGCGAGGGGATCGACGACCTGCGCTACCTGGGCACGTTGCGGCAGGCCATCGCGCGGGCGTCTGGCACGGACGCGGCGCGGAAGGCCCAGGTCTGGCTCGACCACCTGGATGTCACGGGCGATCTGGACAAGGTGCGGGGGGAGATGATCCGGTGGATCCTGAGGCTGCAGGCCGGTCTCACCCGATAGGCCGGAGGAGTCCTACCGCCCCACCTCCTTCACCGCCACGTCGTCGAACAGCACGTCGTTCAGTCGGGGCAGCAGGGGCCCACAGTCCAGTCGGGGGACACCAGTCGGGGGACACACCAGTCGGGGACAGTCGGGGGACACCATACGGATTAGCAGGTGCGGCCCCCGCGCCGGTGCAGTCGGGGGACACCATACGTGCAGTCGGGGGACACCATACGGATTACAGTCGGGGGACACCATACGGATTAGCAGGACGGATTAGCAGGTGCGGCCCCCGCGCCGGTGCAGTCGGGGGACACCATACGGCAGTCGGGGGACACCATACGGATTAGCAGGTGCGGCCCCCGCGCCGGTGCCACCCGATGGGCATGCTGAACCAGTGGAACGTCCTCAACCCCTTCCGCCTCGTCTGCCAGCGCTCGGCCCACGACATCTGCGCGCTGCGCGACGGGCTCGACCTGGCCCCCACCCACCTCGACGCGTTAAGGACCCACACCGCCTCCGGCCGTACCCGATGACTGGCGGGCGGTCAGGCTCGTCGACGGTCTTGGCCAGCCGGCGCGCCGCCCGCGACTGGCGCTACCGCGCCGCGCCCACCTTGATCAGCCGCGCCCCGTGCGCCGGCACGCGCCCGGTGTAGCCGTCAGCGTGCCGCCCAACATCCTTCCGCGCCCACAGGTCACGCACCGGCTGCTCGCCGGCCAGCCCGACGTCCGCCCACTTGACCGTCACGTCCGCCGCGTCGCGCCCGCGGTTGAACAGGCCCACCGCCAGCGTCCCGTCGGACAGCGCGCGGGCCCAGATCTCCTGCTGGCCGTCGCGCGCCTTCCGCCCGGCCGCCTTGCCGAGCGGGTCCTGGTGCACGTCCAGCACCTCGTCGTTGCACATCAGGTTGAGGGTGAACTCGTCGAGCTGGGTCAGGTCGCAGCCGAGGAGCAGCGGCGCCGCCTGGAGGACCCACAGCGTGATGTGGGTGACCTGCTCGTTGGGCGTCATGCGGTTGGCCCGCGGCCGGCCCCAGCCGACCTTGCCGACCACCAGCATGTCCGGGTCGTTCCAGTGCCCCGGCCCGGCGTACTGCTCGTGCCCATCCTGCGCGAAGCCGATCCGCGACATGCTGTCCCAGGTGTCGGTGATGTCGCCGGTGGTCCGCCAGCAGTTCCCGCCCAGCTCCGCGCCCCACTTCCACACCTCGCCCATGCCGTACTGGCAGAAGCTGAAGACGATGTCGCGATCGACCTGGTCGAGGGCTTCGCGCATCACCCGATACGGCTTCTGCAGCTTCGGCAGGCCGTCGGGCTCGTCGCGCACCACGTCGCCATAGCTGCACCAGTCGTACTTGAGGTAGTCGAAGCCCCAGGCCGCGTACTGCTGCGCGTCGAGCAGCTCGTGCTGCCAGCTCGCCGTCCGGCCGCCGCAGGTGGTCGGGCCGGGCGACGAGTAGATCCCAATCTTGAGGCCCAGCGAGTGGACGTAGTCGCACAGCGCCAGCATGTTGGGGAACTTGGCGGGATCGGTCTGGATGCGCCCCGCGGCGTCGCGGCCCGCCTCCCAGTGGTCGTCGATGTTGACGTAAACGTAGCCGTGCGCGGCCAGGCCGGAGCTGACCATCGCCTCGGCGGTGGCCCTGACCTTGACCTCGTCGATGGCGCCGGCGAACACATTCCACGAGTTCCACCCGAGCGGTGGCGTCTGGCAGAGCTTGTGCTGCCCGCCGATGATCGTCAGCTTGCGGCTGCTCGCGCCCTTCGGGCCGCGCACCGTGAGCATCACGTCGGTGGTGCCCTCCGCGGCCAGGGCGCCGCTGATGACCCCCGTGGCCGAATCGAGACGGAGGCCCGGCGGCAGGCCCTCGGCGGCGAAGGTTAGCGGCGCCTCGCCGGTGGCGGGGATGCGGAACAGGAACGGCCGGCCAGGCGTGGCGCCGGTCACCCGCGGGCCGTGGATCGCCGGCGCCGGCGGAGTCTGCGTCACCGACCACATCTCGATGGGCGGCTCGACCGGTACGGGCGGCTCGACCGGCCCGCGGATCGCCACCGGCCGCAGCTCGGTGCCCGCGACCAGCTTGATCAGCGCCCCGGCCCAGTCGCCGTGGTCGCTGTCGATGCTCTGGTCGGCGTCGTCGATCACCAGCCCCAGCCGCTTCGCCCCGGTCAGGTCCAGCGAGATCAGCTTCGGCTCGTCCCCGCCGCGGAGCGTGCCTGTCTCGATCACCACCTTCCCGTCCACCCAGACCCGGAAGACGACGGAGCCCTGGCCTTGCTTCTCGTCGTCCACGCCGACCATGGCGAGGAAGCGCGTCGCCGCGCCCTTCAGGTCGATGTTGAACTCGCTCCGCGCGTGGCTGCCGACGCCGTGAGGGTAGGTCACCCCGTGCAGCTTGAGCGGGTTGCCTTCAACCGACTTGCCGGCCTGCGGGGTCTGCCAGTCGCAGCTCATCAGCCGGAGGTCGAGCGACTCGAGCCAGACGGCGTCCGGCGGCAGGTCGGCCGAACGGATCAGCACTTCGTCCGCGGGCGGGTCGCGCTGGGCCCACAGGGCCGAGGCCAGCAGGCCGACGGTGGTCAGCCCGAGCAGGTGATGTCGCCACGCCATCGTCATTCTCCAGGCTCCCGAAGCCGGGCCGTCAGGAGTCGCGGCCCGCTCCCGTTTCCCCTTCGGCGCCCGCTGCCCTTCTGCCCCCGCTCGCGCAGGGAGGTGCGGCGCGCACGGCGGGTGAACAGCGCCCCATGCCCTTCGCTCTCTTGCTCTACGGACTGGCCGCGGCACCCGCGGACGAAGCCATGACCTGGCGCGTAGGCGACGTCACCTACCGCTACGCCGCGGCGTCGCGCGAGCTGGTGGCGGCCTGCGCCGGCACATCGTTCCGCCCCCTGGTGGACTTCGGCCCGGCCTTCCTCTTCGGCGGCAAGGAGCGGGCGCCCGCCGACCTGACCCTCAGCCTGCTCTCCGCCGAGCGGCGCGCCGGTGGCCTGCGCTGCCGCTACTGCGCTGCCTTCGGCGCTGAGTCAGCCGACTACGCGCTCGACATCGGCCCGGCCGAGGGCGGCTTGCGGCTGCGCCTGACCTCCACCTCCGCGCTCTGCCCGCGCGTCCACGCCGGCCGCACGGTCGGCTTCGGCGCCTGGCGGCGGTTCGGCTACACGCGCAACGCCGAGCCCTACGGGCAGCCCTTCTGGCCGCGTGTGGCCTACGCGCCCGAGAGCGGGCTGTATGTCGCCGCGCGCTGGGACATGGCGGCCAGCGCCGGCACCGCGTGGGATGCGCCCGACCAGCGCTTCCAGGGCGAGGGCGACTTCGCCGCGGCGCTGGACGTGGTCTACGATACCCGCACCGACGGCACGCGGATGACACTGGACGAGACTCTGCTGCTGCGCGTGGGGCGCGACCCGTGGGCGACGCTGCCGCCGCCCGCCCAGAAGCCGAGCGAGTACCGCCAGGAGCTGGCGCCGTGCGTGTTCCTGGACGTGTGGGGCGGCACGGCGGTCGAGACCGAGTACTTCCTGCGCCACCTCGCCGCGCTCACGCAAGGGAGAGTGCGGTTCTACACGATTTTGGAGAACTGGGAGACGGGCGGCTTCGACTCGCTCCTACCGGACAGCATCCTGATGCCCGACTACCCGCCCAACCCCGGCATCGGCACCGTCGAAGAGCTGCGCTCACTCTCCCGCTACGCCTCCAGCGTCGGGCGCTACGGCATGCGCACCAACTACGTCTACCTGCGCGAGGCGTCGCCCAGCGCCAAGGCCGGCCGGGCGGTGCAGGCGCTGGCTCCCGACGGCAAGCCGAGGTGGCACACCCGCCCGGCCGACTGGCTCCCGCTGGCCCGCCGGCAGGAGGCTGAGATCCACGATCTGTTCGCCCCCAATGCCAGCTTCAGCGACCAGCTCACCAGCGGCGGCGGACCCTGGAGCTACATCGACTACGACGCGCGCCAACCGCGGGCCGGCTCGATGGGCGAGGCGCTGGCGCAGCAGCGGCGGCTCTGCCGCCTGATCAAGGACACCCACCGCGGCCCGCTGGGGAGCGAGACCAACATCGACGAGCAGCTCCTCGGTGAGTTCGTCGACACCGGCGACTTCGGCATCTTCGACGGCTACCACCGCGCCTTCACCCCCGAGTTCAAGCTGCGCCGGCTGCAGGGGCTCTCCTGTTTCCACGGCATGGGCCTGATGTACCGCTACTTCGAGATGCCGCCCTTCAAGGCGTTCCACGCCGGCACCACCAGCTACCTCGCCGACCCCGCGCAGTACGACGACTACCGCGCCGCGGAGGTGCTGTGGTGGGCACGCTCCAGCGGCACTACGCGTTCCAGCCGGTGCGCGAGGTGGCCTACTGGGCGGATGGGCGCTGGCAGGACCTGCAACAGCTCGTGACCGCGGGGATCGACCCGCTGCCCAATCCGTGGGGCCCGCAGCCGGAGGGGCTGCGGCGGATCCAGGTCACCTATGCCAACGGCTTGCGCGTGCTGGTGAATCGGGCGGAGGAGGAGTGCGGCGTGGCTCCGCTGGGGCAGGAGGTCCGCCTGCCGCGCTCGGGCTGGGCCGCGTGGACGCCGGACGGTAAGCTGCTCGCCTACTCGGGCTACGCCCCCGGCACCCGGCAGCGGGTGGACTTCATCCGCGACGATCGCGCCCGGCTGCAGTACCTGAACCCGCGCGGGGCGGAGGTGATGGGGCAGACGCAGCCCACGCTGTGGCTCGGCGGCCGGCTGACGGTGACGCTCGACCCGGCCACGGGCAACGCCGTGGTGGCGGGCAAGGGACTCCCCTACACCCCGCCGCGGCCGCCGGTGCACACGCGGCTCGACTTCCACTTCGACCACGACCTTCAGGGCTGGGTCGGGGCGCACGACTTGGGTCCGCTGCGGGTGGTCGACGGGGCGCTGAAGGCCGACATCGTGGGCGAGGACCCGTACCTTGGCGCCCCGCCCATCGATCTCGCGCCGGACAGCGTGAAGACGGTGGTGATCCGCATGCGCACCACCTGCGGGACGTTCGGCCAGCTCTACTTCCGAGCGGAGGGGGCGCAGGCGACGGCAGAGGAGATGTGCATCCACTTCCCGGTGCAGCCGGGACCCGAGTTCGAGGAGATCCGCATCCCGGTCGGCGACCACCCGCTGTGGAAGGGGCATCGCATCGTCAGCCTGCGGCTCGACCCCGAGCACGGCGCGGCGCCGGGGGTGGTGGAGATCCAGTCGATTCGGGGGGAATAGCAGCGCATGCGCTTCGAGCTGAACATCGACTACCCGGTCGAGAAGATGGAGCAGAGCCGGCGCCGGCTCGAGGCACGCGCCCAGTACCGTTACGTGGACCGCGTGCCAGTCGGCTTCTGTCTCGTGCCGCGCTACTTCGCGCCGCTCTTCGGCATCCCCTACCATGCCCTCTGGGCCAGCGTCGAGGAGCACTACGGGTGGCAGTTGCAGTTCCTCAAATACCGGATCGAGCGGATCCCCGAGGACCTGGTCTGCACCGGCCCGTCGCTCGGCGTCGCGCCGTACTTCGACAACGTGCTGGATTCGGCGGCGTTCGGCGCGGACATCGTCTGGCCCGAGAACGAGACGCTGCACAGCCGCCCGGTGATCACCAGCGTCGAGCAGATGGAGCGCCACCCGATGCCGGAGCCGGGCACCGGCCTGTGGGGGCAGGCCATCGCGTGGTGCCTGGCCATGCGCGAGCTGGCACAGGACACCCGGCTGACCTTCAACGGCGTCGAGGGCCGCGTCAACGTGGGCGGGCTCGGCATCGGCGGCCTCAGCCCGCACATGATCGCCATCGATCTGGTGGGCCACGAGTTCTACGCCTGGCAGCTCGAGCGCCCGGACGCCTGCCACCGCTTCCTGTCGCGCATCACCGCCGCGCTGATCGCCGCGCAGCATCACTTCATGGAGGTCGACCACCGCACGGTGAGCGGCTTCGGCGGCGTGGCCGAGGACACCGCGACGGTCATGTCGCCCGCCCACTACCGGGAGTTCTGCGTGCCCTACACCGCCCGCCTGTTCGACACGCTGGGCGGGCGCGGCGTGCACATGTGCGGGCCCAGCACGCACCTCCACGAGGTGCTGCGCGACGACCTGCGGATCACCAGCCTGGACCTCTTCGGCTACATGGTCGACCCCCGCGATGCGGCGCGCAACCTGGGCGGCCGGGCGCTCCTGTGGGGCAATCTCAACCCCATGCTGATGCTCTCCGGCACGCCGGCGCAGGTGAAGCAGGCGGCGCTCGACGCGCTCGAGGCGATGGCGCCGTGCGGCGGCCTGATGCTGGGTGACGGCGCCAACGTCTGTCCCGGCACGCCGCTCGAGAACCTGGCGGCGGTGACCGAGGCGGTGGTCGAGTATGGGCTGCCGTCCACCGCTTCTGCGGGCTGACCGCGTCGTCCGGCCGTCACGCGTTGACCGTGACGCTGCCGCAGCAAAGGCACGGACGGCTCGACTCACCCTTCCAGCCGTTACGGCAACGTGATCCCCGCCAGATCCGGCCGCCCGGGTTCCGGCGCGTAGGCGACGAACTGGAAGCTGTAGAGGTCGGCATCGCGCAGCCGGAAGTGCAGCCGGACCGGCCGGCCGGCCAGCGCCCGCAGGTCGCCGCCGTGCTCGCGCCAGCGGACCCGGTGCCGGACGGAGTCGCCCATGATCTCGGGGCAGTCGTCGACCCCGTAGCCGGGCACCGGCAGCCCGGCGGGATCGAGCAGCCCAACCCGCACCCCGCCCGCGGCGGATGTTTCCAGGTTGAGGGCCAGTCCGCCGCCCTCGAACACGACCGGCCTGGTGAGCAGCTCACCGCCCGCGAGCGGCGCCCGGACCGAGACGAACCCATCGACCCGCAGCGTGTAGCGCCGGAAGTCCATGAAGGTGTTCTCCCAGTAGCCGTCGCTGGCGTAGAGGGAGATCTCCGGTGGCGCGCCCGCCACGGCGCTGGGGGTCTCGATCATGCCCCAGGCCAGGTAGTTGTCGCCGTAGACCCAGCTCCCGTGCCGCCGTGGGCCGGGGCGGAGAAACGCCTCCGGCCAGCGCTGGAACCTGTGTCCGTCGCGGCTGCTCATGAGCACCGTGTCCGTGATCGCCGAGCCGTAACGGGCGGCGTGCCGGGCGCGGCACAGGCGCTCCTCCAGCCCCGGCAGGTCGAACAGCGGCGTGTCCCAGTCACGTTCGGTGTAGCGCGCGGGGAACCCGAGGAAGAGGTGCGGCGCGCGGTAGTAGGGCGTGATCTGGTTGGTGTAGAGCTGCTCGGGCGGGGCGCCGGGATACTCCAGCCACTGGGGCGCGGGGAAGTGTAGGGGATCCGGCGAGGCCGCGGTGAGGATGTCGCGCTGGCCGTCGCGGAAGCCGCGGTGGTACTCGCGGTACTCCCGCCGGAGGGGGTCCCAGAACATCAGGTTCTGGGAATCGAAGGCCCCCTCGGTGCAGACGGGCTCGGCCCCGGCCAGGCTGAACCGGAGGCCGTCGGGCGACTGCAGGACGAACAGCCCCGGCGCCTGCCAGCCGACCGCCACGATTTTGAACCGCGCCGTGGGCGGGCAGTCCGGATTCTCGTCGCGCAGCACCGCCGTGTGCGCCGGGTCGCACGCCACCGCGGCGATCGAGCCGGGCGCGAGGACGATGTTGTTGGCGCGCGACCCGTCGTGCTCCACGAGGCCCAGCTCGGGCCGTCGCCAGGTCAGGCCGTCGTGGCTCTCGACACAGCACAGCAGAGCAGGATGTGCCTCGCGGGCCTCCGTGGCGGGACCGCCGTCACGGTACTGCAGCGCATGGTAGTAGAGCCGGTAGCCGCCCTCGAACGACACCACCGAGGCGTAGCCACAGGCGTTGCCCTCCCAGGGCGCGTCGGTCCGCAACACCACCTCCCGCCGCACCGGCTGATGCAGTTGCCGTCGCGCGCCGCCGCTCAGCGACTCCACGAGGAAGTCATCGACGAACAACTCCAGCCGAGAACCGATCTCCGCCGCGCTGTCCGACATCGTCGCACCACCTTGCGCCGCCTCGGGCGCTATCCGCCGGCCGCGCGCGCCAGCCTGGCCGCCAGGTCACGCGCGAAGCCCGGCACGGCCAGGGTCAACCGCCCGTCCGCCACCTTCGCCACCTCTCGCCGCAGCACCCGGCCGGTGAAGGTGTCCCACCATGCCACCGTCCACGCGCCGGTCGCCGCCGGCAGGCTGACGGTCAGCCCGCGCACCTCGTGGGGCTGCTTGCCGTCGTACTCGGTCCGCCAGGTGCTCTCCCGGTTGTGCACCCAGAGCAAGAGCAGCCGGTCGCTCCCCAGCCCGAGCAGGTTCACGTCGGGATAGCGGCTCGAGCGATAGGCCGGCAGCGTCAGGCTGCGGATCTGCAGCCAGTCGCCGTCGACGTTGGCGAAGCTCACTTCGTGCGGGCCGGCGGGTACCTCCATCGTCAGGTCCTCGTCGTAGTCGGCCAGCCACAGCTTGTACTGCTCCAGGAACTTGCTGGTCTTCCACGGCCCCTTGCCCGGCTCGCCGGTGGTCAGCTCGCGGTCGAGCACCACCCGGCCGTCCACCGCCACCTGCAGGCGGGCGGCGCGCGAGACCTGCCCCAGCCGCGCGATCACCTTGCCCGTCGCCGGCAGGTCGAGGTGCCAGGTGACCCGGCTGAGCAGCTCGCCGGGGTTGCCGCGCTGCGGGCTGCCCAGCGTCATCGCCACCGGGCCACCGCGCAGACCGCCGTCGCGGCCTACCGTGTAGTCGGAGGATGGCGAGCTGCCCCACTCGATGTCGCCCGGGATCGTCACGTCGGTGAAGGTCTCCGGGATGTCCGCCGGCAGGTTGGCCTCGATCCCGGGGATCGGGGTGAAACGGGTGTGCGCCCAGTCCACCGTGTCGACGAACTTCCGCACCGGGGTAAGCACAGGGTAGAGGTTCAGCGGGTGGACGTAGCCGTCCCAGTACCAGAGCATGGTGGTGCCGGCGGCGCCGCTCATCACCGCGGCCCAGGCGCCGTTGTGCAGGTTGATGCCGGTGCCCTTCGGGTCCCAGCGGTTGTCGCCGGTCTGCCAGTCGATGCCGAACTCGGCGGGGACGTAGGGCTTCCCGGCGGCGAGGTGCGCGCGCACCTGGCGCTGGATGGTCGGGGTGAAGTCGGCGACGTTGCCGGCCTGGCCGTAGAGGTGCTGCATGCTGAAGTCGATGTCAGGGCAGCGCCACACCGCCGGGTTGCCGTAGGTCGTGCTGACCAGGTGGCGGTTGGGGTCGTGGGCCTTGAGCCAGGCAGCCATCTCGGCTAGCCAGGCCTCGCGCTCGGGCGTGGGGGGCACCTCGTTCCAGAACTCCCAGCCGAACACGTTGGGCGACCAGCCCCAACGGGCGATCACGTACCGCAGCCGCTGCTGGTAGACCCGCCGCGCGCGCGCGCTGGTCCAGAACTCCTCGGCCGTGGCGCACGGCCCGCCGTTGGCGGCGTTGTAGGGGTTGCTGATCCAGCAGCCCTCGTTGAAGTAGCCGCCCGAGTAGAACTCGCCGTGCGTGCCGAGGCAGAAGAGCAGCCGGACGCCGTTCAGGCGGGCCTGGCCGACCACTTCGTCGAGGCGCCAGGCATTGTCGAGGGCGTAGCGGCCGAGGCCCTGGTAGGTGCCGGTGCCGGGCCGCGGAGTGGGCGCGGGCATCCACTCCAGGCCCTTCTCCCAGTTCGAGAGGAAGAGCCGCGCCCAGTTCCCGCCCGCGGCGCCGAGACCCTTCAGCCAGGCGGCATAGTCGGCCACGGGCATGCGGCCGGTGGCCCAGGCCATGTTCTCGCCCACCGCGAAGAACGGCCGCCCGTCGTCGAGGGCGAAGTGGAGCGGCGAGTCCTTCGCCACCCGCACGAAGCGCGGCTCATGTCGCGTGGTCGCCGTGAAGCGGAGCGGTGCGGACCGCACCGTGCCGCTCCGGTCAGTGACCTGCACCACCACCTGGTGCGGCCCTACCAACGTCGGTGCGTAGCGCACCCGGAACTCGGGCGGGCCGGCCAGCCGCAGCCGCTCGGCGCCCTGCCGCGGCTCGATCCGCAGTGGCGCGTAGTAGAACCCCGGCACCGTCGCGCGGCCGCCGTCGGGCCGGGTCACCTCGGCATCCACGGCGATCTGCTCGGGGTCGAACGGGTTGTCGTAGCTCGCCTCCACCGCGCAGTGCAGCTCGAACAGCCCGTTGACCGCGACGCCCTGCCGCTCGGCCCGGACGGCGGCGAGGCGCAGCGGGCGGTGGTCGGTCTGTGGCAGCCCGGCCAGTTCGTAGCGTTGCACCTCCCGGGCTTCCGCCTGCACCTGATCGCTGGTGTCGGCGGTAAAGGTGGCGCCGAAGCGGATGGTCTTCCCGGCGAGCAGCCGGCCGCCATCGGCGAGGAACAGCAGTCCGAAGCCGGGCACCTGCCACTTCCGGTTGTCCTGGAGTTGCACCAGGCAGTTCTCCGCGGTGATGCGCAGGGCGCTGCCATCCGGGCCGAGGAGCGCGGCCCAGTCGGGCGCGCAGCCGCCGAAGACGATGTGGCTGGCGGGGTCCTGCTCGGCGGGCAGGAGGCCGTCGCGGACGCCGGCGTCGGCGAGCAGCCAGCGGGTGCGGCCGGCGTGCAAGGCGGCGGGCACAGTGCCCTGCACGGCCACCTTTTCGGCGTCGATCTCTTGCTCGGGAGTCACCTCCCAGCGGACGGCAAGCGACGCCGGCGAGGCCGTGGCGGTGACCTTCAGCCGCACGCGGGCGCCCTCCCCGGCAACAATCAGCGTGTGCACCGTGGTCGCGCCGCGGCGCTCGACCTTCACGCCGGCCGGGTCGGCGGCGCGCTGGTCCACCAGGCTGCCGGCCCAGCCGGGCTTGGCGACGGCGACGGCCATGTCGGTCAGGTAGACGGTCGGGCCGAGGCGCAGCTCGGCGACCTCGCCGCGCGGGCCGCGGGTGGCAATCAGGGGCGGCGTGGCGGCCAGGAGTGCGGCGAGCAGACAGCACGGCATGGTGAAGCTCGGGTCGCCGAGCGGTTTCCGCGGCCGGGCGGCATGTCCTACCGGGTGTCCTCCGCACGCCGTAAGGACACGCCGGAGGCGTGTCCTTACGCGCGCTGCGACACCCGCCCGAGCAGCTCCTCCGCAGCGTCCACGCTCGGCGCCGACGTGAGGATGAAGAGCCCCTCCGGCCGCAGCTCGCGCAGCGCGGGCTCGACTTCGTCGTAGGCCAGGCTGGCCACCACGCCCTTGCCGGCCGCCTGGATGCGCTGGTAGAGAGGAATCCAGGCGAGCCCGCCGGCGTTGCCGGTGCCGGGCGTCCACTGGATGGCGTGGATCCCCTCGATGGCCAGCAGCCGGTCGAGGTGCTGCAGCGCGCCGGGGCCGTCGAGGTGGTAGATCGCGCCGTCGAGCCACGCGGCCAGCTCCTCCAGCTCGGGCGCGATGAACTCCTCGAACATCGCCGGCGACAGCGTGCATGAGACATCGCTCTGCAGCGTGACGCAGTGCGGCCACGGACACCACACCGGCAGCCACGTGACCGAGCCCTCCTGGGTGGGCGAGAGCACGGCCGTGAGGCGCTGGTGCATGGCGTACCAGTTGTCGAGGAGCTGCCGGAGGGCGCGCTTGACGGTGGCCGGGTCGTCCACCATGTCGAGCAGCAGCGCCTCGGTGCCGCGCAGGAGGGCGAGGTGGTCGTTCGGCTGGTGGATGTTGGGCCAGCCGGTGAGCCACTTGCCGGCCGAGACTTCCGCGCAGCGGGCGACGACCGCCTGGATCTGGCGCCAGGCCCAATCCTCCTCGTCCAAGACCAGCGGCGGGGCGGCGTCCCACGACTCGATGATGGGCTCCTGCCACACGGTCTGCTCGGCAAAGTGCAGCCGCGCGCCGTAGCCGAAGCAGTAGCCGACCATCAGCGACGTGGCGGGCACGGCCTCGCCGCCGAACCAGGTGGCCTCGTGCCAGACGTCGTAGGACTGGGCGACGTACTCCGGGTCGGTCCACTTAACGCGGTCGTCTGCCGGCGGCGCCAGCGGTCGCGGAGATTGGTTCGGCGCGGTCACGGCGATGCAGGGCCGGTCGATGATCGCCATGTTCCAGAACGCCAGCAGGCGCTCGCGCGCCTCGTCCCAGTTGTGCTTGTACGCCATCTGCATGGGAAGGTCCCTCTGATGCCGTTCGCACGGCCACTTCGGCGCCGCCAGGCGCGAACCTACACCGGCGGCGAACAACGGCGGCCTCCGGAACGGCTCCTCCCCGTGCGAAGCGGGGGGAGGCGGGAGGGGGGTACTCGCCGAAGGCATGCCCCGGGAGGAAGCGGAGTCCATGTGTCCCAACGCCGCACGGCCGGTCCGGCTGCTCCTCTGGCTGGCCTGGCTGGCGACCGCACTCCCTGCCCTGGCCCTGAATCCGCTCCCGGCGGGTTTCGCGGAGAAGGTGCAGGCCGGGTGGCGCCCGGCCTCGTGCGCGCTGCTCCGGAGCCCGAACATGCCGCAGGCCATCGTCCGGCAGTGGGTGCGCGAACGGGCCGGCGAGCGGGTCTCGGTCCTCTTCATCGTCCCCTCGCCCTGGTTTCCCGACCCGCACCAGGCGGAGGCCCAGGCCATCGCCCGCAGCCTCGATCTCGACGGCGACATCGTGCCGCTGTCGGACCCCCGGCGCGCCGACAAGCAGGACGCCGAGGCGATGAGCCTGCTGCGCCACCTCCTGGCAACCCGCCGCTATGACGCGATCGCCCTGACCGGGGCCGGGCTGACGGCGCTCCCGGCGGACTGCGCGGAGCGGATCGTCGAGCTGGTCCGGCAGGACGGCGTCGGGTTCGTCCACAGCATTCCCGGAGCCGCCCCCGACGGCCCGGCCGACCTCACCGCCCTGGACGCGCTCCTGCCCGCGCCCGTGGAACCTCGCGTGAAGACCCGCCAAGCCGTGCCGGCGGAGACGCCGCATCCCCTGACCGCCGGCAGCGACTTCACCACCCTGCGCTGGGTCTGCGATGTCGATGCCGCGGCGACGGCGGACGCGGCGGTGCTGCTGCGGAGCGAGCGCCCCGACCGGGTGTTGGCGGCGGCGGCCGTGCGCGGCAAGGGACGCGTGGTCAGCCTCAACGGCAGCTTGGAGGAGATGGTCTACGGCCGGCCCTTTTGTCCCCCGGTGGCGGCGCCGTTCCTCCCCGAGGAAGAGACCGGCAAGTACTGCCGTTGGCTGCAGGGCACGGAGTGCGCCGACCAGTTCTACGCCTGGCTGGGCCGCGCGCTGCTGTGGGCCGCCAACCGTGAGCCACCCGTCGCCATCCGCGGGGCAAGCGTCTCGGCCGATGGTCGCACGGTGGAGGTCAGGCTCGTCAACGGCTCCGCCGCGGAGCGGCCTTGCGTCGTCCGCGTGCTGCTCCGGTCGCCGTACAACACCGTCACGCGGACTGCGGAGGCGGTCTGCAACCTGGCCGCCGGCGAGAGCCGCACCGTGCCGATCGCGCTGCACTCCACCGGTTACGCCGGCCGGCATCAGCTCGACGTGCTCCTGCTCGACCGTGAGGGGCGTACCTGGGACTGGTGGTGCTCCGCCTTGGACCGACCGTCCGGCCTGTCGGTCGTCCTGGCACCCGACTTCGCGCTGCACTTGCCCAGGGAGGTGGTCAAGCTCCCGCTGAAGATCGAGGTCGTCGCGGCCGGGCAGCCCTTCGAGGCGCGAACAGAGCTGTTCGACCTCGATGGCCGGCTCCTGTGGGATCAGCGGTCAGGCGCCGAGCCGATGGTCGATCTGGGCTGGACTGGCATCACCACGACCCTGGCGAATCTGCGTGTGACGGTCACCACCGGCGGCGAGAGCGCCGAGGTGCGCGACCAGCTTTTCATCCGGCAGGACCCGCGCTGGGACGCCTTCCACATCATGGCCTACGACGGCTACTACGAGGAGCCGTTCGGTTTCGCCGTGCGGGCGGCGGTGCTGCGGCGGATGGGGCACGACACGCTCCTGGCCTCCTGGCCGTCGCCGCACCGCCTGCGGGTGGACAGCGAGACCGGGATGCGGGTGGTGCCCAACAACCTCGCTCCCTTCTGCGGCTACAAGCCGGAGGGGATGAAGTACGTCACGGCCTGGCTGCGGCGCTTCAGCCCACCGCTCTACGAGCTGCAGGACGAGCCCGAGCTGCAGTACACCGCGGCGAGCGAAGCGCCGTTCGACTCGGACGCTGAGTTGGAGCGGCTCCGCACCTTCCTGAAGGGCAAGTACGGCACGCTCGACGCGCTGAACGCCGCCTGGGGCACCGAAGCCGCAGCCAGGCGCGCCGCCGGTCCGGGCTTCGAGGTGCTGGCGACGCTCCCCGCGGAGGCCCGCTTCAAGCGGGATCTCGGCGATGTCGGGGTCGCGCAGGGCTGGTTCGCGCCGGAGCTGGACGAGGCCGACTGGACCGGTATCAAGACCGGCGCCGCGTGGGAGCCGCAGGGGCGCGACTACGACGGTTACGCCTGGTACCGGATCCGCTTCGTGTTGCCCGAGGCGACCCGCGGTCGGGTGCTACGCCTCGCCTTCGGCGGGGTCGATGAGGAGGCCTGGGTCTACCTCAACGGCAAGGCGCTGGGCGAGCGAAGCACGGCGTCCACCGGGAAGCCGGTGGAGGAGCTGTGGGACAAGTCCTTCGAGCTCCCGCTCCCGGGCGGCCTCGAGCCCGGCCGCGAGAACCTGCTGGTGGTGCGCGTCCACGACCAGGCCGCGGCGGGCGGGATCTACCAGCCCATCACGCTGGTGGCTCCGTCGCAGCGGGCCGCGGCGGCTCAGGCCCGCGGCTATGCCGACTGGGGCGAGGTGCAGCGGTTCCGCTGGTTCGAGGTGGCCGACTCCGGCAATTGGGCGCCCTGGTTCGATTCGCGCCGGGAGCTGGACCGGTCCTTCGTCGAGAAGTTCGGCGCGTGCGCCGACGCGCTCCACACGCTCGAGCCGGACCGCGTCGCGTCGGTGAACTTCCGCGGCGTGGAGACCTTCAGCGGCGTGGACCTGCGCGCCTTCACGCGCCGCCTGGGCGCCGCGTCGCTGTACACCGACTTCGTCCGGGACCGCGAGAGCGCGGCGTCCATCGGCTTCCTGGAGCTGGGCGCCGGGTGGGCCGCGCCGACCATGAGCTGCCTCGGCTACTCGGCCCCGCCGCTGACGGTGCTGCAGGGCCAGCGCGTCGCGCACGAGGCCTGGGATGCGGTGCGCCACGGCGTGAAGATGATCGCGTGGTTCCTCCCGGCGGACTTCCTGAACCAGGACCTGACGCCGAACGCCGAGGGACGGGTGATCGAGACGGTGAACCGCACGCTGCAGGCCGGTCCGGGTCCCGTCGCGGCGGCCACGGAGCCGCTGCGCGAGGGGGTCTTCGTCTACACGCCCCGCACGATGTTCTACGCCGACACGCTGGCCTGTCTGCAACGCCGGCTGAAGGAGTCGCCCGGGGCCAAGCCCGCCGACCTCAAGGGCCTCGGCCCGTTCGAGGACCAGATCCCCAACGGCTTCGTGCCGCACCTGCGCGCCCTGGGCTACCAGTTCGAGTTCGGCGACGAGGACGACCTCACCGCCGCCCGTCTCAAGGCGCAGCGGGTGGTGCTGCTGTCGCACGTGGTCTGCCTGGGCGAGCGCGAGCTGCAACTCCTGAGCGACTTCGTGCGGGGTGGCGGCTGCGTGATCGCCGAGGCCGGCACCGGCCGGCGGGACGGCGCCGGGCGGCTCTACGCCGACACGCCGCAGAGCTCCCGAAGGTGGTTCGGCGTACGTCGGCCGACTCCCAACCCATCGCCGGCCGTGGAACCGGATGGAGTGGTCGCCGACGGCGCACGAAAGGTGGACTGGATCCCGGCGGCGCTCGGCACCGGCTACCAGAGCGGCAAGGTGTTCTTCCTGGACTTCCCGGTGCCGAACACCGTGCAGGGCTACCAGGTCGTGAGGCGGGCGCTGGAGCGCGCCGGGGTGCGGCCGACGTTCGCGCTGCGCGACAACCGCCTCCCGGACGGACCGCCAGTGATGGTGGACCTCTACGGCGTGTCGTTCAGCATCAGCAACGGCCTCCGCGCCTCGCTGGCCGCCCGCCGGCTCGGGCCGGTCACCTACCTCTACCTCACCGGCGACCGGCCCGGCGGCCCGGCCCCCTTCTCCATCGCTCTGCCCGGCAAACGCCACGTCTACGAGCTGGTCTCCGACAAGAGCCTCGGCGTCCAGAGCGAGCTGAGGGGCACCATCGCGTACGGCCAGGCGCGGGTCTTCGCCCTCAGCCCGGTGGCCGTGACCACATTCACCGCGCGGGCCGGCAGCCGGTCGTACCGGCTCGGGCAGCAGGTGCGGGTCCGCTTCAGTCTGGGCGCCGGCGCCGGGGACAGGGTCGTGCGGCTGGACTACCGCGGCTCGGATAAGGGCGCCAGGCCGGCGGTGCCGCGCACGCTCGTGCTGAAGGGCGGAACGGGCGAGGTGAGGATCGTGCTGCCGTTGAATGCCGCTCCGGGGCCGGCCTCCATCCGCGCCAAGGACCTGGCCTCGGGCAGGGAGTGCGCGGCCGCCTTCGAAATCACCAAGGGGTGAATCATGCGACTGAGCCCGACCGAAGCGGAGCTGTTCGAAGCGCTGCGCGAGATCCCGGTCATCGACGCGCACGAGCATCTGGTGCCGGAGGCGGTGCGCCTGGCTCAAAGGGTGGACTTCTCCATCCTGTTCGCCCACTACTGCTGCGCCGACCTGGTCTCCGCGGGCATGGCGCCCGCCGACTACCAACGGCTGGTGGGCGACCAGGACCTGTCGCCGGAGGAGAAGTGGAAGCTGCTCGAGCCGTACTACCCGATGATCCAGCACGGCTCCTACGCCCGGCCCGCGCGCATCTGGCTGAAGCAGGTCCTCGGGCTCGACGAGCTGACCGCAGACAACTGCCGCGAGGTGTCCGAGAGCCTGGAAGAGGGCAACCGACCCGGCCTGTACCAGCGGATCCTGCGCGACATGTGCCACATCGAGTCGGCGCTGGTGGACAACGCCGAGCACCACGCCGAGTATGACATGGAGCTGCTCAAGCCGCTGTGGCGGATCACGCAGTATGCCCTGGGTGACAGCGTGAGGGCCTATCGGGCAGAGGGCGGCCTCGACTCGCTCGACGACTACCTCGACTGGATGATGGCCCGCGGCGAGGCGCTCCTCCAGACCGGTGCCTTCGGCCTGAAGCTGTTCTGCTTCCCGTACGCCAGGCCGCGGCGGGACGAGGCGGAGGCGGTCTTCCGCGCGGTGCAGAGCCCGGACCAGGAAACGCGCCTGACGTGGACGGACCGGGCTCCGCTGTTGGGCGCCGTCTGCGACCGGGCCTTCGAGCTCGCGCGGCGTGAGCACCTCACCGTGGCGGTCCACTCCGGCGTGTGGGGCGACTTCCGGGAGAGCCACCCGTGCCACCTGATCGCGCTCGCCTGCGCCCACCCGCAGGTGCGTTTCGACCTCTTCCACCTGGGCATGCCCTTCGTGCGGGAAGCCGTGCTGGTCGGTAAAATGTACCCGAATGTCACGCTGAACCTGTGCTGGAACACGGTGGTTTCGCCGGAGCTCACGGTGCGGATGCTGGATGAGTGCCTCGACCTGGTCCCGCTCAACAACCTGATCGTCTTCGGCGCCGACTATCGCGTGGCGGTCGAGAAGGTCTACGGCCACCTGGTCATGGCCAAGCAGGCCGTGGCTCGCTCGCTGGCCAAGCGCATCGACCGCGGGCAGATGGACGTCGCCGAGGCGCTGCGGATCGCCCGTCTGTGGTTCCACGACAACGCGGTGGCGATCTACGGCCTGTCGGGGCGCCGATGACCGATCGCGAACGCTTCCGGCGGCGGATGAGCTACCAGCCGGCCGACCGGCTGCCGGCGCTGGTGCTCGAGCCGTACGAAGTGGAGGCGCTCGCGCGCTGGCGGCTGGAGGGGCTGCCTGCGGACGCCGAGGTGTGCAGCTTCCTGGGCCTCTGCCCGCTCCGGCACGCGCCGCTCGGCTTCGGCCCC
>JACPDV010000004.1:8635-14281 GCA_016183835.1 Armatimonadota bacterium | reverse complement strand
GAATCGAGGTGCGCAACTGCGGCAACCAGCAGCCGCGCGTGATCTACCTCGACTCGGTGGCTGCGTACGAAGAGGGGCCGCAGATCCCCCAGTTCCAGCCGGTGCCGGCGCGGCTGCCGTTCCCCACCACGCCGGAGACGATCCTCCCGCCGGTTCGAGACTCGGGCGTTGTGGCCTGGGTCAATGGCGTCGCCATCACCCGCGCGGAGCTGCACGCCGAGCTGGAGCGCTCTCAGGGCCGCGCAGTGCTGGAGACGCTGATTCTGCGCCGCCTCTCGCTGGAGCGGGCGCGCGCGGTGGGCGTTCTGCCTACCGCCGACGAAGTGCCGCTGGAGGTGCTACAGCAGCAAGTTCCGCCACTCTACAACGTTCTGCTCCGGCTGAAGGAGAACCAGCTCTGCCAGCAGCCGGTGGTGGTCAAGGATTTTTTCGTCATCGTCAAGCTGCTCAAGCGCTTCCCCGCAGAGCGCAGCGACTACCGGAATGAGCGGACGCGCAAGGAGGTGAGGGCGCGCTACCTGCAGTCCAACGCCATACCCGAGGAGCAAGTCCTCAAGGAGCTTCACGTCGGCGCCGAGGTGATGGTGCTGGACGACCGCTACCGCGCGGCGATCGAATCGGAGTTCCCGGCCAGCGCGGCGCACAGGCCGGTTCCTGTCGCGGCGGCCCACACGGCGGTCGAACCGGATTCACCGGTCAACGAGGTCGCCCTGGCCCAGATCGGCAACCGCTGGCACTGGACGTGCCGCGCCGGCGGCGAGACCATCGAGTACGACTACGTGCCCCGGACCGGCACCCTCTCCGACCTGACCGTGCGCCAGGGCGAGGTGAGCTTCAAGCCCGCCGACGGCGCCGGCCTCACCTGGGAGACCGGCGGCGAGAGCTACGGGCCGGCGGACCCGCGGGTGACCCGCCGGCTGCTGAGCGCCCGGTTCGACCGTGACGCGGTGCGCACCTGCTGGCGGCTGAGCGTGGGCGGCGCCTCGGTCGAGTACTTCCTCACCCTCCGCGCCAAGGGCAAGTCGCTGATCCACGAGTGGCGCTGCACCGCGCCGCAGATGACCGGCCTGTCGCTCGGCCGCGCCGCCGGGCTGACCGATGGGCGGCTCTTCATGGTGCCCTACTACACCGTCGCCGGACAGGGCGGCGCGGGAATCCTCTACGACCGCGGCGTCTACGCCAGCCATTTGCTCGACTGGTACGTCACCGACGCCTCCCACTTCTACGGCGGCGCGGCCCGCGTCTCGGAGCACGAGGTGAGCTACAACGGCGGCTGCGGCTACGCCCGGCTCACCGACGGCACGCGCAACCCGCTCCACGAGCGCGGCTTCCTCACCGTCTCGCGCAGGTTCGAGGACGTGCTGCCCACCATCCCCAACCCGCCCTCGCCGCTCACCTCGGTCCTGCGCGACTACATGTACACCCACCTCGGCGGCACCGCGCCGAACCGGTTCGACGTTTGGCTGGAGCAGTTCAAGCGCTACCGCCGCTACGGCATCGACAAGCTGATCGTCACCCAGCACGAGGACTCCTGGACCCAGGGCGCCGACGTGGGGCAGGGGCCGGAAGAGTACACCATGACCGTCGACGGCCCGCCCGACGCCGGCGGCGACTCGACCCTGCTGCGCTACTATGCGGGCCTCCGCGAGCTGGGCTACTACGTCGGACCCTACAACAACTACACCGACTACTCGCCGCTGGGCAAGTCGTGGGCCGAGGAGAACGTGACCCGCCTGCCCGACGGCGAGTGGCAGCGGGTCTGGCCGCCGTGCTTCAACATCCGGCCGCTCAAGGCCGCGGAGATGCAGGCCCACTACGCGCCGGCGCAGCACGCCAAGTTCGGGGTCAACGCGCAGTATTGCGACGTGCACACCTGCATCCCGCCGTGGGCCGACGTGGACTACCAGGCCGGCACGCCCGGCGCCGGCAAGCTGCGCACCACCTTCGAGTCCTACGGCCGGCTGCTGATGAACAACCGCCCGGCTTACGGCGGGCCGTCGTTTTCCGAGGGCACGCACCACGTCTTCTACGCCGGCCTGGTGGACGGCAGCTACGCCCAGATGGGCCTGCCCGACCCGCCGAGCCAGCCGTTGCTGGTGGACTTCGACCTCCGCCGCCTGCACCCGCAGGGCGCGGACCTCTCGATGCTGCCCGGCGCCTACTGGAATGACGACGAGTACGACTGCATGTCCGCCACCATCGCCTACGGCCACGCCGGGTTCTTCCCGGCCTCCGGCATCCCGCAGGCCTGCCGCTACTACTACCTGGTCGGCGCGCTGCAGCGCGAGTACGTGCAGGTGCCGGTGCGGGACATCGGCTACTGGGACGGCGCGCAGTTCGTGGGCATCTCCGACGCGCTGCCCCGCGACGTGAACCGCCGCGGGCAGCTCAGGGTCGTGTACCAGAGCGGGCTGACCGTGTGGGTCAACCGCAACGCCGCGCCGTGGGACCTGGCCGCGGAGGTGCCCGGCCTGCAGCTCACGCAGCATGGCTGGCTGGCCACGCACGGCGACGGATTCTTGACCTGGAGCACGCGGCTGGGCGGCCGGCGGCTCAACTACGCGCGCTGCGCAGCGTACACCTTCGCCGAGGCGGGCGGCGAGTGGCACGACTTCGGCGATCTGGCGACCGACGGCGAAGTCTGCCTGCGCCGCGACGCGGAAGGCGGCCCGCGGTTGATCGCGATCGCCGGGATGACCAGGGCGGCCGTGCCCGCGGGCGCCGGCGTGACCCGCGTGCTGGCGTCGGACGAGTCGGGCAAGCCGCTGGGCGAGGTGAAGTACGCCCGTGACGGCGGCAGGATCGTGTTCGAGGCCGTAGCGGGCGCAGTGAACTACGACCTGCGATAGGGCGCTACTCCGCCAGCTTGTACTTGACCTGCAGCTCCTTGCCGTCCCTGGCACGGAGGGTGAGGGTCACCTCGTCGCCCTTCTCGTAGCGCAGGCGGAACCAGACGAGGAACGCGCGGCCGACCAGCGGCGGGCTCTGGCCGTCCACCGCTGTCAGCACCTGCTCCTCGCGCGCGCCGGCGGCGTAGGCCGGCCCCGACGGCCGCGGCCCCATGAACGGCCGGACCGCCATCACCGTGTCCGCCAGCCCCAGCCGCTGCCGCTCCGCCTCGGGCACGTTGATGGGGAAGAAGCCCGGCCCGCTGCCGATGTCGCCCTGCGACACCGACATCCGCCAGTCGAGCACCGTCTTCCGCCAGCCCTCGGCGACCGCCAGCACGCCCGACTTCAGCTCGTTGCCGTGCCGCCAGACCAGCGGGATCTCGCCGCCGCCGCGCGGCCCGCGGTGAAGCACGCCGCGGAAGTCCGTCTGCCCGTACAGCCGCCGGCCGCCGGCCGCCGCCAGCACGTCGCCGGTCTGCACGCCGATCCGCGCCGCCCCGTGCTTGTCGAAGGTGCCGGCCGTGATCGCGGGCAGCCGCCGGATCTCGGCCACCTGGTGGCAGTGGAGGCAGGGGTCGCGCTCGGAGTTGGGCGGCGCCTTCTGCGCGTTCGGATGCGCCGCCGACCACGCCGCGTAGCCCGGCAGGTCATACGGGCCTTGCTTGGCCCCGGCCAGGTCGGGCGCAGGTCCGTCGACGTCCCACGCCGCGCGCCGTGGGTCGTAGTGGTGGGCCAAGACGCGCCGCATCTGGGTGATCAGCGCCTCGGGCGAGACGCGGGTCTGGTCGTTGCGCTCGTCGCGCCCGCCGAAGATGCTGTAGACCCGCCCGTCCGGCGAGAAGAAGTAGACCCACAGCGACATGTCGTAGTCCTGGAAGCCCTCCATCGGGAAGAGCCGCTGGTCCAGGTCCTGCGCCGAGATCACCCGCACCGTGACGAACTGCTTGAGGAGCGGATCCATCGCCTCGCCGCCGAGCATCACCTGCTGATAGCAGACCGAGCTCTGCTTGCAGGGCGGGCAGCGCAGGAGCACCAGCAGCGGCCGGCCGGTCTGCGCGGCCTCCGCCATGCCGGCGGTAAGGTCGTTGCGCCACACCACTTCCTTCTGCGCCGGCGGGACCGCGTCCTGCGGCTTGCCGAGGATCTCCGGCCAGTTCGGCCCGGCGTCGGCCGCCGGCGCCTGTTGCTCGATGGCCGACCAGCCGAGCACCGCCACCAGCAACGCCCAACACAGCGTCCGCAGTCCACGTGCCAACGACATGGCGCGCTCCTCTTCCCGTCGCCCTTTGCCGGTTCGCTGACGCTGGACTGGTTCCTGCTCGCACAAGCGTGGAGCGCCGCTGTCTCAGCGGCTCCGGGCAGCCCGGCCGCATCGGTGTGGCACGACGGGAGCATCGTGCTCGACGAGGAACGAAGGCGGCGCCACCGCACCCACCGCACCCGAGCCGCTGAGACACCGGCGCTGCGCACCCGAGCCGCTGAGACAGCGGCGCTGCGCACCCGAGCCGCTGAGACAGCGGCGTTGCGCCGGCATGCCGCCAACGTTGACGCGCCCGTTCGCGCGCTGTAGACTCCCCCCATGCCCACCAAACGCCCGTTCTCAGCGTGGGACCGAGGATGACCGCCGCCACCGTCGAGACCGGTTCCGAC
The DNA here is from genome assembly GCA_016183835.1 of Armatimonadota bacterium. Lineage (GTDB taxonomy): Bacteria > Armatimonadota > UBA10988 > UBA10988 > UBA10988 > JACPDV01. The sequence continues at coordinate 9,740 of JACPDV010000004.1, read as the reverse complement.
GAGCTTCACCGCGCGCTGCGCGAGTGGTTCGGGTTCGAGTCGTTCCTCCCCGTGCAGGAGGCGGTGGTCCCCGCCCTGCTCCTGCCGCCCCTCACCGTGGTCATCTCGCCGCTCATCGCCCTGATGAAGGACCAGGTCGACGCGCTCAACCGCCGCCACACGGGCACCGCCACCTTCATCAACTCGTCCATCACCGTCGACGAGCCGCGCCTGCGCCTGCGTGATGCCGTGGAGGGGCGGGTCAAGCTGCTGTATGTGGCGCCCGAGCGGTTCAGGTTCCCCGGATTCCTGCGGCGGCTCGCCGAGACCCGCGTGCAGCGCTTCGTGGTGGACGAGGCTCACTGCATCAGCGAGTGGGGACACGACTTCCGGCCCGACTACCGTTTCCTCAAGGACCTGCTCGGCCCGCTCGGCGACCCGCCGCTCCTGGCGCTCACCGCCACCGCCACGCAGGAGACCCAGCGCGACATCGCCGTGCAGCTCGGGCGGCCCGCCATCGAGGCGGTGGTCTCGGGCTTCAACCGCTCCAACCTCAGCTTCGAGGCGCGGCACGCCACCGGCGAGGCCATGAAGCTGGAGTACCTCCATAGCCTGCTCGCCGAGATCCCCGGCAGCGGCATCGTCTACACCGCCACGCGCAAGGACACCGAGGCGGTGGCGAAGTTCGTGGAAGAACGCACCCACCGCCCGGTGGTGGCCTACCACGCCGGGTTCGAGACCGACCACCGCACGGCCGGGCAGGATGCCTTCATGGCCGCGCCCGACGCCATCGCCGTCGCCACCTGTGCGTTCGGCATGGGGATCGACAAGCCGGAGGTGCGGTTCGTCATCCACTACAGCGTGCCCGGGAGCCTGGAGGCCTACTACCAGCAGGCCGGCCGCGCCGGGCGCGACGGGCTCCCGGCGCGCTGCATCCTCCTCTACTGCCCCGCCGACCGCGCCCTTCAGGAGTGGTTCATCGAGCACGAAGGCTGCTCGGGCGAGATCATGGCCGAGCTGCTGGCGGCACTCGCCGGCGGGCTGACCTCGCTCCCGCGGCTCGCCTCGCGGCTCGGCTGCCACGAGCTGCAGGTCCGCTCCGGCGTGCGCGCGCTCGACCGGCTGG
>JACPDV010000004.1:0-8587 GCA_016183835.1 Armatimonadota bacterium | reverse complement strand
GACGGCCCGCTCCAGGTGGATGTGGTGGTGCCCGACATGACCGCGGCGCAGATCGACGAGGAGAACGAGCGCAACCGGCTCCGCCGCCGGATCCGCGAGCACCAGCTCCTGGCGATGTGCAGCTACGCCGAGACGCCCCGTTCGCGCCGGCTGGTGCTCCTCAAGTACTTCGGCGACCCGACCCAGCCCACCGCGGACGAGCTGGCCCGCGACGATCCCACGCCGCCGCCCCCGGATCCCGCGCAGGTGACTCCCGAGGAGACCGAGGTCGCCCGCCGGATCCTCGAGACCGTGCAGACCGCGCGCTACGCCGTGGGCCGGCAGAAGCTCGTGCAGGTGGTCAAGGGCTCCGGCTCGAGCAAGCTCGACCCGCACCTCAAGCGGCTGCCCACCTTCGGCACGCTCAAGGCATTCGCCACCGACCACCTGACCGCGGCGGTGGATGACCTCGTGCGGCAGGGCTACCTGCGGCCGACCGGCGGCGAGTTCCCGGTCCTGGCGCTGGGCGAGGCCGGCAAGGCGGTGCTCGAGGACCCGCGCGCACTGGTGGCGTGCGAGTCGCTCCGCTCCACCGCGCCGGTGCTCGCCGGCGAGCGGCCCGGGAAGCGGGTGGACGTGGAGGCCGTGGCGTTCAACGAGCTGACCCCAGCCGAGGCGGAGCTGTTCGAGCGGCTGCGCCGGTGGCGGGCCGAGAAGAGCCGAGAGTACGGCATCGCGCCGTTCATGGTCTTGTCCGACCGCACCCTCCGGGCAATCTGCCGGGCCCGGCCGGTCAGCGCGTCGGATCTGCTTACCATCCCCGGCATCGGTCCCCAGAAGGCCGACGGCTACGGCCGCGAGGTGCTGGAGCTGATCGAGCGGTGGCAGGGCGAGCATCCCGACGCCGACCTGACCCCGCCCGACCCGCCGCAGGCGGCGCCGGCACGCCCGGCTCCCCAGGCGCCGCCCACGGCCGAGGTGAAACTGACCGAGTCCGCGCTGGCGACGCTGGCGCTCCTGGACGAAGGCCTGGACGTGCCGGCGGTGGCCGAGCGGCGTCAGGTGCAGGCGGCGGTGGTGTCCAACGACGTCAACGCGCTGATTGCCGCCGGCCGGCTGACGCCGGAGCGGCTGCTGGGGGCCGACTTGGCCGAGCGGATCCGGGGTGTGCTGGAGGCGCGGCCGGGGATCACGCTGGCCGAGGCGCGGGGTGAGCTGGGGCCGGACGCGGGCTACTCGGCCATCCGCTGGGTGCGGCAGTGGCTGGAGGCGCAGCGGCCGCGGCCGGAACCCGAGCCGCCGGCGGAGCCGCTTGGGATCGAGCTGCTCCCCGGGCCGTGGGAGGCGGGCTGGCGCGTGGCCGCGGGCGGCGCGGACGAGCTGCTGGCCGCGATCGCGGTGGTGCTCGACCCGCGCAAGCTGGCCCTGGCCGCCGTGGTGGGCGGCGATCCGGTGGACGAGCGGCTGGCGCGAGAGATCAGCCGGCGGGTGGGCGTGCCGGTGTCCCACGGCTTGTTCGGCGCGGACGGCGGACTGCTGGCGAGAGAGAGGTTGGCGGAGCCGCTGCTCCTCGCCGGCCCCGAAGCGGCGCTCCATACGGCGGCGGCCACGGCGTGCGAGGCCGGAGTCCGGCGGATCCTGGCCGTGTGCCATACCGGTCCTGCCGCCAGGAGGCGTTGACGGCCAAGCCATCGTCACACGCCGTTCACCCCGCCGCAACTCACCCCGGAAACCCGGCCCGATTGCGCGGTGTTGTCGGCACTGGGAACCTGATGGAGAGGTAGAGATGCAGCGAAGTTACTGGATCGCCGCGCTGGGCTTGCTGGGCGCGGTGCTGGTGTGTACCAAGGACCTGGCGCTGGCGGTGAGCGTGCCGGGTGCGCCGCCCGCGGTGCGCGTGAGCCGGAGCATGGAGGTCGCCAGGACCTTCGCCGCACGGCCCGTCTCGCCCGAATGCGCCGAGCGCCGCGCCGTCGCCGGCTGCGCCGACTGTCCCACCAAGGGCCAGTGCAAGGATTGTGCCGCCAAGCGCGCCGCCGCCGGCTGCGCCGACTGCCCCACCCCGGGCCAGTGCAGAGACTGCGCCGCCAAGCGGGCCGCCGCCGGCTGCACCGATTGCCCCACTCCGGGCCAGTGCAAGAGCTGCGCCAAGGCCGCCAAAACGGCCGGCGCCGGTTGTGGCGGACAGTGCGCGGATCGTCCCTCCGCCGGCTGAGCCCAGCCGCCGAAACAGAAAGCCGAAACCCCACCTCTGAAGGCTGTTGACGGAACCCGCAAGCCGCCCGCCGAGACCCTCGGCGGGCGGCTTGCTGCGTCACACCGCACCGCTCGCCGCGGTCACGGCCTCGCCCCCGACCCAGGCTGTGACCGGCCGATCCTCGGCGAGCTCGAGCCGCAGCCAGACCGTTCCGCCACGGCCATCGGGGTCGCCCTGGAAGGCCAGCGCGCGGAGCTCCTCGGGGAAGTGCTCCACCAGCCCCACGGAGTGCAGGTAGACGGCGATGGCGCCGTGCGCCGAGCCGGTCACCGGATCCTCGAAGATCCCCACGTGCGGAGCGAAGAAGCGGCTGCGGACTTCGTAACCCGCGCCGCCGGGGATCGCCATCGCCGCCACGCCGCGGATGCCGAGCGCTCCGCACGCCGCGCCGAGCGCCGCCATGTCCGGCCGCAGCGCGGCCACCTGGTCGACCTCGGCCAGGGGCAGGAGCAGATCCCCGTCGGCCGTTCGTGCCGGGTCGAGATCGGGCTCCGGCTCGGGCTCTCCCAGCGCCGCGCGGACCGCGGACAGGTCGTCGCGGCAGAGGCCCACCTCCGGCGCCGGCCGGCCCAGCCAGTAGAGCATCTCCCCGCCGAGCGCTTCCGGCACCACGTCCAGCCGCCCGCCGCCGTACTCGAACCGCACCGGCCGCTCCGCCGCGCCGAGCACGTGCGCCGCCGCCAGCGTCGCGTGGCCGCAGAGCGCCACCTCGCAGCTCGGCGTGAACCACCGGATCCGCAGCGCCCCGCCGTCGCGGATCACGAAGGCCGTCTCGGAGACGGCCAAGAGCGCAGCGATGCGCTGCATCTCGGCGGCGTCCAGTCCGCCCGCGTCGGCGACCACGCCTGCCGGGTTGCCGGCGCCCGGCCGGCGGGTGAAGACGTCCACCAGCTCGTACTCGGTCATCGCCCCACCTCGCACAACGGCGCACCGCCGAGGCCGGCCAGGATCGCCGCCACCTGGCCCTGCGGGCGGAACTCGACCCGCCCGAGCGCCGCCGGCAGGATCACCGTACGCCCGGCGGAGAGCGCCACGCTGCCCTCTTCGGAGTGCAGCTCGCCGCGGCCCGCGGTGACCACCAGCACCTGCACCGAGCGCGGGTCCACTCGCCACTCGCAAGACGCTCTCCCGCTGAGCCGCTCGATGCGGTAGGCGGGCACGTCCACCAGCAGCTCGAGGCCCTCGGCGAGTGGAACCTGCGGAGGCTCCGCCGGCTCGTCGAAGCGGAGCACCCGCCGCGCCTCAGCGAGGTGGAGCGGCCGGCCCGGGTCGTCGCGGCCGTAGTCGTAGACCCGAAAGGTGGAGTCGCTGGGCTGCTGGATCTCGAGGATCACCACCCCGCGGAGCAGCGCGTGGATGGTGCCGGGCGCGATGCGGTGCACGTCGCCCGGCCGCGCGGGGAGCACGTTGAGGCAGAGCGGGAGCGTGCCGCTGTCGCTCCGCCGGTCGAACTCGTCCAGGTCGGCGCCGGGGAGGAACCCCTTGATGATCCGTCCGCTCGGCTCGGCGTCCAGCACGATCCAGGCCTCGTCCTTGCCGCGGTGGTCGGGGAACCAGCGCGCGCAGTCGTGGTCGGAGGGGTGCACCTGAACACTCAGGTCGTCGCCAGCGTCAAGGAGCTTGACGAGGAGCGGGAAGCGCCCGCCGGCCCCGGCGGTGCCGGTCAGCGCGGCGCCCCACGCGGCGGTGACCTCGCCGAGAGTCCGCCCCGCGAGCGGGCCGTTGGCGATGCGCGACTGGCCTTCGGGCAGGTCGGCTGCCTCCCACGCCTCACCCACCGCCAAGCCGGACGGGAGCGGCTTGCCGAAGAGCGTTTCGAGCCGCCGGCCAGCCCACACCTTGGGCGCCGGGAAGGGCTCGCAAAGCAAGGGGTAGATGTCGGCCATCGCGGCTCCTTCGCTCGCGGAGGGTACCACCGTTGCGGTCGCTCGTCACCCCCGGCGTGGGCGCTTGTGTGCGCCCGATGGGCGGGGTATAACCAAGCCGAAGTGCCCGGGCCGGCGCCCACCTGCGGCCGGCCGATGAGGAGGCTGACATGTGCCGTCGAGGTCACGTGACGTGGCTCATTCTGTCCCTCGCCGCCAGGCTGTGTGCCGCGGCTCCGCCGAGCGTGATCGACCCGCCGGTGACTCTCGACTTCACGGACACGGCGCTCCACGACGTGCTCGCGAAGATCACCGAGCAGACCGGCGCGTCGTTCCAGTCGCCCTTCGGCCGGATGGGCCAGCCGCCGGGCGGTGACGACGCCGCGCGGGCCGGCATGGACCGCATGCGCGAGATGTTCGACCCGAAAGTCACCATCAAGGCCGAGAACGAGTCGCTGCGCAGCGTCGTGCACCGGCTTTCCGAGGCGGCGCACATCCAGTTCGTGTGGCAGGCCATGCCGGCGGGCTACCGGCTCCAGCCGCGCGGGCCGCAGGGCGAGGACGACCGGCCGCATGTCGCTGCCGGCAACTACACCATTCACGTGGAGAACCTGCGCACTGAGCGCGTCCGCGAGCGGCGCTTCCGGCAGCCCGGGCCGCCCTCCGACATCCACGACATCCTGAGCGTGGCCCTGAGCATCGACGCGCCCACCAACCTGGCGTGGGCGGCGCTGTCGGGGATCGACGGTGCCGTGCAGGCGAGCCTGGACGGCGAGAAACTCGACCCGTTCGCCCGCGGCGGCGCTCCGCCGGCGCTGATCGAGCCGATGCCGACGGGCATGGGCCCGAGCCTGTTCCAGATGGTCTTCCAACTGCCCAAGGAAGACGCCGCGGCGTTGACCGACCTCGCCGGCGAGCTGGTGGTCTACCAGGACGCCGCCGAGCACGTCTTCTCGTTCACCGACCTGCAGACGCCGAACCAGCTCCTCTCGCAGGACCAGATCGACGTAAAGCTGAAGCAGATCCAGGCGGTGGAGGGCGGCGGCATGGGCGGCGGCGGCGGGCGCGGCCCCGGCTTTGGCCCGCAGCCGGGCTGGAATGTGGACGTCGAAATCTCGCAGCCGCTGAATCCGGAGCTGAAGCGCCGGGTCGAGATGCTGCAGCAGGGCTTCCGGGGCATGCCGGGCATGCCCGGCGGCCGCGGCGGGCCGGGCGGGCCTCCCGGCGGTCCCCCGCCCAACGCGCCGCAGCGGCTGGACAACCCTGAGCCGCAGCGCGGCGGCGGCGTGATGCTGGCGGCCTTCGGCGGCAACGCCTTCCTCGTCCAGGGCCCGCAGCCAGGGGCGCCCGGCGGACCCGGTGGGCCGGGTGGGCGGGGCGGCCGCGGCGGCCGCGGCGGCGGCTTTGGCGGACCCGGCGGCCCGGGCGGCTTCGGCATGCAGATGATGTTCGGCATGGGCCGCGACCTGTCGGAGATGGTGCCCGGCATGGCCGTCGAGTTGCCCGACGGCAGACGCGTCCTGGCGACGCCGGCGGGCATGCCCCAGAATATCCAGACGGGCGACGACCGGGCGACCTACACGCTCACCTACTTCGTGCCGCAGTTCGAGGGCAACGTGAACCAACTGCTGGTGGGCGTGGTGGACCTGGGCGAGCGGACCCAGCGGGTGCCGTTCAAGCTCGGTCCGGTGGACCTCCCGGCCGCCCAAGGGCAGCCTCAGCCGTGACCGGTCTACAACCTGCCCCACCCGCCCCGCCGCCCGGCCGCCGGACGGCGCGGGCGGCTTGGTCTGTGCTGCTGCTCCCCGCAGCCGCAGTCCTGGGGCTGGTCTGGCGGCAACAGCCCGACCGGAGCCTGCTCCACCCCCTCGGGGCGCTGCAGCTCACCGCCCCGCTCATCGACTCCGGCACCGGGCAAGACCGCTGCGGCGACCACTTCGCCGTGCTTGCCGGCGACGCGCGGCTGCACGTCTTTGCCCTCGAGACGGGCCTGCTCCGCGATCAGGCCCTGCGCAGCCCCTTCGCACCGCGCTCGCTGCGCTCGCTCGAGTTTGCCTTCCTCGACCTGAACCAGGACGACCGGCTCGACCTCTGCCTCAACCGCACGCGCGGCCTCGGGCACGTCCAGGGGACCGGCACCCGGCGCTTCACCGCTGTCTACGAGCAGCGCGGGAGCGGCTTTCAGCTCACCGAGGTGGGCCTCATGCCGCGGCTCGGCGGGCGCTCCGAGCGCAGCCGGCAGTTGGTCAGCGGCGGGAAGATGTACGAGCTGCGCGCCCTCCTGGCCGCCGGCGAGCGCGGCGAGACCGCCGTGGCGCGCGTGCCCGACGGCAAGGTGGTGCGGCGGCTCCCCGGCTTCGCCTGCCAGGTCTTCGACGCCAACCTCGACGGTGATCAGGACGTACTCACCTACGAGGTGCCGGATCAGCGCCTGCCCGACGTGGAGTACCGCCTGTTCCTCAGCCACGGGCGGAAGTTCCGGCAGGCCTGGCAGCGGCGGATCCCGCAGCATGTGCCCGACACCGGCGAGTTGAACATCGCCGACCTGGCCGACCTGGACTCCGACGGCCGGCAGGAGCTGATCTTCGTCGAGCCGGCCAGCGGGCGGGTGAGCGTGTGGGGGAGCGGCCGGGCGGGGCCGTGAGCGTCAGTCGCCCACCTCACACAGCGCGCGGCGCTCGGCGTCGCTGTCGGCCAGGAGGGCCGTCGAGGCGTCCGAGCAGAGATCGGTCACCGTGCCGCCCGGCGGCCGCCGCCGCGGCTCACTGAGGAACAGCGTCATGGCCACCGCGGCCGTGCCGCACAGCCCGGCCACGGCGAACACCACCGGATAGCCGAACCGCCCGGCAACCCAGCCGAGGAGCGGCAGCCCGATACAGCTCGCCGGCGCCGTGAAGGCGCTGAAGACCGCCAGGTAGAGCGGCACGTCGCCGTCTCGGGCGATCTCGTAGGCGTAGTTGGTGCGGCCGATGGAGCTGCCCACGAGGGCGATCTCCGAGATGGCGTTGACCAGGAGCAGCCAGGCCAGCGGCGCGGAGATGCCCCCGATGGTGCGATAGCGCTCGGCGACCAGCGGGGTGAGCGCCAGGAGCCCGACCGCGGCCAGCGCCAGGGCCGTGGTCAGCCGCAGGCAGACGCGGTTGCCGCTGCGGTCCGAGGCCCAGGCCCAGAACGGGTTGGAGGCCACCCCGGCCACCACGCCCACCACCACGAACCAGCCGGCCACCCCCGCGTGCATGCCGAACTGCGTGAGCGCATAGGGCAGGATCAGGATCAGCGGCGCCCAGGCGGCCGGCGTGAAGGTGCCGAAAAGGGCGTACCGGAGGGCGTCGCGGTCGCCCGCGAGGACGCTTGCCGCGTGCCGGACGAACGGGCCGAACCCGCCCTCCGGCCGCTCGCGCGCGGGCAGCGGCGGCTCATCGATGCACATGAAGCAGCTCTGCCCCAGGATCAGCAGAACCAGCGAGATGCCGAACAGGAGCACGTAGTTGAAGGGGAACGCGAGCGGCGAGTGCTCGCCCAGCATGCGCCGCACGAGTCCGCCCAGGGCGCAGGCGATCAGCCCGCCGCCGAGGAGCCGCAGCCCGAAGCAGCGTCCGCGCAGGCGCGCCGGCACCGTGCGGGCGAAGATGTCGCCGAAGGCCACCGAGCCGTAGCCCAGCCCGGCCCACGTGGTGGCGAGGCAGCAGACCACCATGCCGGCGAGCAGGAGCGGGCGGTGGTGGAACAACGCCAGGGCCACGCTGAGGACGGCCACCGCACCCCACCGCACGTGGGCGCCGAAGCGGTAGAAGGGCATCCGCGCCCGCCCGTCGGCCATCAGGTAGGCGGCGTAGAGCTGCGGGAAGCTCATCACCGCGGTGCCCATGCCGAGCGTCAGCCCGACGAGCCACTCGCGGCCGGTGAGCTGCATGAGGAGCGCGGCGATGACCTGCCGCCCGTCCACCAGGACGTAGGACATCTGCCACAGGACCCCGTTGCCGACCACCAGCCAGAACGCGCGATGCCGGGGGGCGAAGACGCGTTCGAAGAAGGATGCCAACGGGATCGGACGGCTCAGCTCCATCTGCGCCTGGCGCTCCGTGATCGCCGCAACGGATCCGTCACATGGCATACTACCACAGGTTGGACCGAAGTCGGCGGCGGAAGTGGCGGCAAAGCTCAGGCCTGATCCGGCGGTTGCTCCGGCCCCTGCTCCGGGTCCGTCGAGGTGATCGCCTCGGCCACCGCCAGCCGCTGCCGCACCAGGTAGGCGCCGGCGCCGGCGACGAAGCCGAGCAGGCTCGGCTCGCGCGCGAGCAGCCCCACGGCCAAGACCACCACGGCGGTGCCGGCGGTGTTGGCGGCGGCCTGCCCGAAGCGCAACGTGGCGGGGAGCGCCTGCCAGTCGGCCGCGGCGGTGGGTGCGGCGGCCAGCTCACGGAGCACCAGCGCCGCGCGCACGTTGTTCCCCAGATCCATCGCCGTGTAGCCCCACAGCAGGCCG
>JACPDV010000229.1 GCA_016183835.1 Armatimonadota bacterium | reverse complement strand
GCCGGGCTGCCCCCCAAGCCGGTGGTCGTGGCGGGCGCGCCGGTCACGCTGGCCGGGGCGGGCCCGGCAGGGGCGGCCGGCATTGTCCTCCAGCCGGCCATCGCGGCGCACCTGGTCAATCTGATCGAGACGGAGCTGCGGCTGCCCACTGCCAAAGGCCCGCAGGCGGTCTACTCCAAGGCGATCGTGGGACTCGCCGGGCCGGGGCGGGTCGAGGACGTCGGGCGCGTCGAGCTGGGGGTCAAGCTCGACCCGCGCGGGCCGAAGCAGACCCTGGTGATCGGCGGTGCTCGACCAGTTCGCGCCCTGCAATGTCAGCGTGCCCGAGCTGCAGGTGGGTCAGGTCTACACGATGCAGTCACCGTTTGGGTTCACCGGCACGATCCACGTCCTGGATGTGACCAAGGGCCAGGAGGGCTCGCTCGTGGGCGCCCTGCTGGGCGTCGAGGTCCGGTAATGCTCCGGGTGCAGTTCACGCACCCCTGGGCCTTGCTCTGCCTCGCGGCGCTGGTGCCGGTGGTCTGGCTCGCCCGCCACAGCCTGGCCGGGCTCGGCACCCGTCGCGCGCGCCTCGCCTTGGCGCTCAGGCTGTTCATCCTCATCGCGCTGGTCCTGGCGCTGGCCGGGCTGCAGCTCGTCCGCCGGGTGCGCGGCACCAGCGTGGTCTACCTCCTCGACCGCTCCGACAGCATCCCCGATCAGGACCGCCGCGACGCCCTCGACTTCGTCCGCAAGGCCGGACCCTCGATGCGGCCCGACGACACCGCCGGCGTGGTGGCCGTCGGGCGCTACGCGCTGGTGGAGCGCGCGCCGGTGGCCAAACTCGCCATCGAGCGCGTCGAGTCGGCGCCGGACGGCACCTTCACCGATCTCTCGGCGGGGATCCGTCTGGCCGTGGCGACCCTGGCGCCCGACGCGCAGCGGCGTGTGGTGGTGCTTTCGGACGGCAACGAGAACCTTGGCGACGCCGTGGGCGAAGCCCGGCTGGCCAAGGCGCTGGACATCCCCATCGACGTGGTGCCGCTGGCCCGCGGGTTGCGGGGCGAGGTGGTGGCCGAACGGCTGGTGCTCCCCGGCGAGGCGCGGGTGGGCGAGACCATCGAGCCGCGCGCGGTGGTCGCCACCGACCAGCCCGGCCACGCGCGGGTGCGGCTGCTCGAAGACAACCGGCTGGCCGCCGAGATCCCCGCCGAGCTCACCCCGGGCAAGAACGTGGTGGCCTTCCCGCCGCTGGGCCTCGAGCGCGACGGCTTCCACACCTACACCGCCGAGGTGGCCGCGGCGGGCGACCATGACGGGCGAAACAACCGCGCCGTGGGCTTCTGCTTCGTCCGCGGCCGCTCGCGGGTGCTCTACGTGGAGGGCGACCGGGGGCAGGAGACGTATCTCCGCGACACGCTCGAGCGGGCCGGGATCGACGTTCGCGCCGTCGGGCCGCAGGGCATCCCTGCCGATCTTCCCGCCCTGGCCGCCTACGACTCCCTGATCCTCAGCAACATCTCCGCGCTCGACCTGTCCGACGCCCAGATGGTGATGATCCGGAGCGCCGTGCGCGACCTGGGCATGGGCTTCGTGATGATCGGCGGCGACGAGAGCTTCGGCGTGGGCGGCTACTACAAGACCCCCGTGGAGGAAGCGCTGCCGGTGGACATGGACATCCGCAAGCAGCGCAACCTGCCCAGCGTGGGCGTCGCCATCGTGATCGACAAGTCCGGCTCGATGGCCATGACCGAGGCCGGGGTGGAGAAGATCCGCCTCGCCGGCGAGGGCGCCGTGGCCGCGCTCTCGGTGCTCAGCGCCAAGGACAAGATCGCCGTGATGGCCGTGGACAGCGTGCCGAAGATGCTGACCAAGGGCCTGGTGCCGTGTACCGACAAGCAGGCCATGATCGACGAGATCACCAGCCTCCGCGGCGGCGGCGGCGGGATCTACTGCCACGCCGGGTTGGCCAAGGCCGACGAGCTGATCCGCAACTCCGACATGCGGCTGAAGCACGTGATCCTCTTCGCCGACGCCGCCGACAGCGAGGAGCAGGAGGGCTGCCGCGAGCTGGTGGCGGACATGTTCGCCCACCGCATCACCACCACCGTGGTGGGGTTGGGCCACGAGACCGACTGCGATGCCAAGTTCCTCAAGGACGTGGCGCGCCTCGGACACGGGCGGTTCTACCTCACCGCGCGGGCCAGCAACTTGCCGCGCATCTTCACCCGCGAGGCGATCCTCGCCTCGCGCTCGCAGCTCATCGAGAAGCCCTTCACCCCGCTCCTGCAGAGCGACGTGGAGATCCTCCGCGGCATCGCCACGCTCCCGCGCCTGCGCGGCTACGTGGCCACCACCGCCAAGCCGCGGGCCGAGGTGGGTCTGATCGCCGACACGCGCTTCAAAGACCCCATCCTGGCGGCCTGGCAGTACGGCCTGGGGCGCAGCGTGGCGTTCACCAGCGACTGCAAGGCGCGCTGGGGTGTGGATTGGGTGGCCTGGAGCGGGTACCCCAAGTTCTGGTCGCAGCTCGTGCGGTGGACCATGCGCCGGGTGCAGCGGGGCGACTTCGAGACCCGCGTGGTGGCCCGCCTGCAGGCCGACGCCGACGAGGTGGCGGCGTACCACCTCAAGCGTGGCGAGGCGCGCGTGATCGTCGACGCCGTGGACCAGCAGGGCAGGTTCGTCAACTTCCTCGAGCTCCACGGCACGACCGTGGCGCCGGACGGCACCGCGCTGGACCTGAAACTGCGGCAGACCGCTCCGGGCCGCTATGAGGCGACCTTCGCCACCGAGCAGGTCGGCGTCTACCTGGTCAACGTGGGCGGCGGGAGCGGGCAGGATGCCGGGTCGCAGACCGTGGGCGTGGGGATGGCCTACCCGCCCGAGTACGGCGACATCCACAGCCACGAAGGGCTGCTCCAGCGCGTGGCGGAGACCTCGGGCGGGCGGGTCCTGGAGAAGCCGGAAGACGTCTTCGCGCCCCGCGCGCGCACCTCGCGCGCGCCGAGCGACGTGTGGGCGCTGCTGCTCGCGCTGGCGCTGGCGTTGTTCCCGCTCGACGTGGCGGTGCGCCGGGTGGTGCTCGCTCCGGGCCGCCTGCGCGCCCTGATCTTCGCCCGCCGGCGCAGTGAGGCGGCCGAGGA
>JACPDV010000259.1 GCA_016183835.1 Armatimonadota bacterium | reverse complement strand
GTGCCGTCGCCGACACACAGCGCGGGGCCTTCGTAGCGATAGAGCTGCACCTTGCCGCTGCACCACAGGCTGTGGGTACACTTGATGATCCGTGGGTCCGCCGTCGGGGCGAAGTAGGCCTTGGCGATCCAGGTCCGCCCGCGGAGGTCCTGCCACTGGTCTCGCAAGGTGCACAGATACCAGCCGTCGGGGTCCATCCGGGTGGGCTGGAGCGGCGCCCAGACGCGCTGCCCGGAGACCCAGTGCTCCGCCACCCGGCTGTGCTTCCCGCTCTCGTCGAAGTCCTCGTAGAGCACACGGCCGAGAGAGGGCAGGGTGGCCATGCGGACCCAGTCGGCGCCGCGGCGCTGGTAGATCAGCCCGGCGCCGTAGCCGTCTGCCATGCGCGGCAGGAAGAGGATGTAGGCGCCGGTAGCGACATAGAGGCAGCCGTCCTCGGGGAGGGCGTCCACGGCGGGCCGGGTGGCGCGCTCCCAGACCATCCGCTGCGCCAGCGGCGGACAGCTCGTGAGGTGGAACCAGGCGCTGAGCGGCTCGGTGCCGGGGCAGGCCACCTCCAGCTGGCCGTTGCCCTGACCGGCCCAGGTGGGGGTCAGCTCGAACCGCACGCGCTGCTCGGTGAACGGCGCCAGGGCCTGGAGCTGCACGTGCACCGGCTCGGCGGCCCAGCCGTCGGGGAGCGCGAGGTCGAGGGTCAGACCCAGCAGCTCGCGCTCCGAGGTGTTCTCGAGGGTTACGTCGAGGTGGCTCCGCTCGCCGGTGACGGTGAGCGCCTCGGACAACTCGGGCGGGGCCAGCCGCAGCGGCCCGCCGAACGCGGAACCGCCGAGCCACACCGCCGCCACAGCCAGCCAACGTCGCGTCATGCTCGCGCCCACCTCGCGGAGGATTGGCCCTGCCGGCCCGCCGGCATGCCAGGAGCGAGGATAGCGCATTGCGCTGGGGGACGCAAGTTGCGCGCGCCTCGGCGAAGGGTGGTGCCGCTCCGGCGCGCTGTCTTCGGCGGCGCAGCCGGCTACGCGGCGAACGGATTGACGACGCGGACGCCGGCGTAAGTCTGCCCGGCATTCAGGTCCTCGGAGTACAGCTCGGAACAGCCGGCGGATTCGGCGGCGGTCAGAATGAGCGCGTCGTAGTAGTTGATCCGGTGGCGGGCCTGAAGCCCGATGGCGCGTCGGATCAGGCCCGGATCCACGACGACCACGGACATCGACTTGCGTGGACACGGCGCCGTCACCGTCAAGCACGACCTGGTCGAGCAGGCCCAGGGCCGAACGCTGACGCCGCGGGTCGTCAACTGCGTTGGCGTAGACCAGCACATTGGTGTCGATGAACGCCCTCGCCATGCCGGCGTCTCATTCGGGGACGGATCGGTCGTAGCAGTCCTCGCGCCGGAATCGGTATTCCGGGCCCGGATGGCCCCCGTGCTCGCGCGCCCGTCGCGCGTGGGCCTCGATTGCGGCCTCCCGCTCACTCAACTCCCGCAGGAAGCCAGCGACAAGTTCATCCAGCGTGCGCTGCCGACGCTCCGCCAGAGCGCTCGCTCGTTCCACCACCTCGTCGTCCAGCGTCAGCGTGATCTCCATCGCGGTCCCTCGCGGCGGGCCAAGCCGTCAACCACCAGTATACCACCCCGGCCTGGCGCTCATTCCTCCCCCTCCTCCCCGCCCACGCCATCCCGCCCCATTCGGTACTTGATGTCGTAGTTGAGGATGAAGTCCAGCTCCTCGTCCGTCAAACCGTAGTGCCGCGCCAGCACCCGGTCGAGCTCGTCGAACAACGCGGTCTGGGCCGCTTCGTCAGCAGCCGCGGGCGTCGCGGCCAATGTGTTCAGCGCGGAGGAAATCGTGGGAATGCTCGCCAATCCGGCACCAGCCGCAGAGGACGCATAGTGACCGCCCTGGAGACTTATCTGATCGCGCTCCGTGAGATCCACTCCACGGGCGCCGCCGTACCGGAAACCAGCTACTACGGCGTCCTCGAGTCCCTGTTGAACGAGGTCGGCGCTGCGCTGAAGCCGAAGGTCCGCTGCGTCCTCAACCCCGCCAATCGTGGCGCGGGCATCCCGGACGGCGGGCTGTTCACCGCGGAGCAGTACCAGCGCGAGACGCTCGTGCCGCTTCCCGGACAGCTTCCGGCGCGCGGCGTGGTCGAGGTGAAGCCGGTCGGCGACGATGCCTGGCTGACTGCCGACGGCCCTCAAGTCACCCGGTACTGGGGCCGCTACGGGCAGGTTCTGGTCACCAACTACCGCGACTTCCTCGTCGTCGGGAACGACGCGGAGGGGCGGCCGGCCAAGCTCGAGCACTACCGTCTGGCCGCTGATGCTGCTCGGTTCTGGCAGGCCGCGTCACACCCGCGGGCCACCGCCAGTCGGCATGCCGCTCGGTTCGAGGATTACCTGCGCCGGGTGATGCTCTATGCCGTGCCCCTCGACTCCCCGCAGGACGTGGCCTGGTTCCTGGCTTCCCACGCGCGCGAGGCCCTGGCCCGGGTGGAAGAGCACGACCTGCCAGCCTTGGCCGCTCTGCGGGAGGCTCTGGAGCAGGCGCTGGGGCTGACCTTCGAAGGCGGCAAGGGCGAGCACTTCTTCCGCTCCACGCTGGTGCAGACGCTCTTCTACGGGGTGTTCTCCGCCTGGGTGCTGTGGTCCAAACAGCATCCGCCGACCGACCGCACCGCGCGGTTCGATTGGCGGGCGGCCGGTTGGACGCTGCACGTGCCAATGATCCGGGCGCTGTATGAGCAGGTCGCCGCGCCGTCCAAGCTCGGGCCGCTGGGCCTGGCCGAGGTGCTCGACTGGACCGCCGGGGTGCTGAGCCGCATCGACCGCCCTTCGTTCTTCGCCGCGTTCGACGAAGGGCAGGCGGTGCAGTATTTCTACGAGCCGTTCCTGCAGGCGTTCGACCCGGCGCTGCGCAAGGAGCTGGGCGTCTGGTACACGCCGCCGGAGATCGTGAAGTACCAGGTGGAGCGGGTGGACACGGTGCTGCGCGAGGAGTTGGGTGTGGCCGATGGCCTGGCCGACCCCAGCGTCTACGTGCTGGATCCCTGCTGTGGGACGGGTGCGTATCTGGTAGAGGTGCTCCGCCGTATCGAGACGACGTTGCGATCCCGGGGAGGCGACGGGCTGGTGGCCCTCGACGTCAAGCGCGCGGCGATGGAGCGGGTCTTCGGCTTCGAGCTGATCCCGGCGCCGTTCGTGGTGGCGCACTTGCAGCTCGGCCTGTTGCTGCAGCAACTCGGCGCGCCGCTGGCGGAGGAGCGGGACGAGCGGGTCGGGGTGTTTCTGACCAATGCACTGACCGGCTGGGAGCCGCCGGACGAGGCGAAGCGGCAGCTCGCGTTCGCCTTCCCGGAGTTGCAGGCGGAGCGTGACGCGGCCGAGCGGGTCAAACGGCAGGTGCCTATTCTGGTGGTTCTTGGCAATCCGCCCTACAACGCTTACGCGGGCGTCAGCCCCGCCGAGGAGTTGGGGTTGGTCGAGCCGTACAAGGAGGGGTTGGTCACCGAGTGGGGGATCCGGAAGTTCAACCTCGACGACTTGTACGTGCGGTTCTTCCGGCTGGCGGAGCGCCGGATCGCGGAGCAGACGGGCCGGGGAGTGGTGTGCTTCATCTCGAACAACTCGTGGGTCGCCGGACCTTCGTTCGTGGCGATGCGGCAGCACCTACTTCGCTCGTTTGACCGAATCTGGATCGACGAGATGCACGGCGACCGGAAGATCTCCGAGTATGCACCGGATGGTCGCACCAGCGAGACGGTCTTTGCGATCCCCGGTTTCTCCGTCGGCATCCGGCAAGGGATTGCGATCTCACTTTGCGCTCGAAGTGGCGGCGGCAGCGAGGCGGTGGTGCGGTTCCGAGGTGACGTTGATGACGCGCGCGCAGCGGCAAGACGGTCACATCTCCTGAGGACACTGGCATCCGAGGACTTCGATGCGCAGTACAGGACTGTCAGCCCACAAGCCTGGTGCAGGCACTCCCTCCGTCCGGTAGACGCATCGGCGGCATACCGTTCCTGGCCACCCATCGACCACCTGTGCGCGTCGCCCCCGTTCTGCGGTCTGCTGGAGAAGCGGCGCGGGGCGTTCGTGGACACGGACAGAGCTGCGCTGGAGCGTCGCATCGGGCAGTACTTCGACCCGGCCGTGGAGTGGGAAGACGTCCGCGGCGTAGGCGGTGGCCTCTACACGGACGCGGCCCGCTTCGACGCGAGGGCGGCGCGGCGAAAGGCGCTCCAGGCGGGACGCTACCGGCCGGACGCCGTGCGCCGGATGATGCTCGTCGCCTTGGACCTGCGGTGGTGCTACTACACTTCTGTGCGCCCGTTGTGGAACGAGCCGCGGCCGGAGTACACCGCTCAGTGCTGGCTGGGAAACGCCACCCTGGTGACCCGGCGCCGTGGGATCGCCGATCCCGAAGGCGTGCCATTCTGCTTCACCCGGGTGGTCGGCGACGACCACGCCTTCCTCAAGAACGCCTACTACATTCCCCTCCGCCTCCGCACCACCACCCGCCGCCCACCGCGCACCGAGCAGGGCGTCCTGTTCGAGGAGGAAGACCGCGACGAGGTGACCGCCAACCTGTCACCCGCCGCGCGCACCTACCTGTCCTCCATCGGCGTCGCCAACCCCGACTCGGATGCCGAGTCGGCCGGGCTGGTCTGGATGCACACGCTGGCGATAGGCTACTCCCCGGCGTACCTGGCCGAGAACGCCGATGGCATCAGGCACGATTGGCCCCGGGTGCCCCTGCCCGCTACACTCGACCGGCTGCAGCGCTCCGCCGGCCTCGGCCGGCGCTTGGCCGACCTACTCGACCCCGATACCCCCGTGCGGGGCATCACCTCCGGCAACCTGAGGGCGGACATCCGGGTCCTCGGCCCGATCTGCCGCACCGGCGATGACCCACTCGACCTCTCGATCACCGCCAACTGGGGCTATCCCGGCCGCGAAGGCGTAGTCATGCCCGCCAAAGGCCGCGCAGTCCAGCGCGCTTACACCGCCGCCGAGGAAGAGGCCATCACCGCCGGAGCCGCCGCCCTCGGCCTCGACGCCGAAACCGCCCTCCACCATCTCGGTCCCAACATGCTGGACGTCTACCTCAACGACCACGCCTACTGGTCCGGCATCCCGGCGAATGTCTGGGGCTATCACATCGGCGGCTACCAAGTCATCAAGAAGTGGCTCAGCTACCGAGACCTCTCCGTCCTCGGCCGCGAGCTGACTCCGGAGGAGGCGCGCGAGGTCAGCCACGTCGCGCGGCGCATCGCCGCCATCCTATTGCTCGAGCCGGAACTGGACGCCAACTACCGCGCGGTGGTCGCTGACACCTACGCGTGGCCCGGTGCCTGACTCCGCCGGCCAAGTGTGGATGAGCCGCGGTGCGTCTGGATCCGTCAAACTGTCCCACTACCCCGCCCGCGGCTCCGGAAGGACCTCCGCCCGTCGCGTCGTAACCGCGCCCAGGAGCCGTCCATGCACCTCTGCATCAACACCAGTTGCTTCTGCAGCCCGTTCGTCGCCAGCGCCGTGCCGCTGCGCGAGAAGATCCGGCTCGCCGCCGCCACCGGCTACGGCCACATCGAGCTGTGGAACAATGAGCTGACCGAATACGGTCGCCACGCCGCCGGTGGGCCGGCAGCCCGACTGGTTCCAGCGCGACATGGACCTCGCCGCCGCGCGCTACCGCGAGCTGCTCGAGCTGGGCGCCGAGTTCGGCGTCGACCCCGCCATGGAGTTCCTCGGCTTCGTCAGCAGCGTCTACCTGCTCGAGGTGGCGTGGTCCATCGTCACCCTCTGCGACCACCCGCGCGCCACGCTGGTGCTCGACCCGTTCCACCTCTGGCGCGGCGGCTCGGGCTTCGGGCTGGTGAAGCACATCCCGGCCGAGCGGATCGCCGTGTGCCACTTCAACGACGCGCCGGCAAGCGGCCCGCCGCGCTTCGAGCAGGGCGACGCCGACCGCGTCTATCCCGGCGACGGCTGTCTGCCGCTGGCCAAGATGCTCCGCGAGCTGCACGACAACGGCTACCGCGGCGCGCTGTCGTTGGAGCTGTTCAACCCCGGCTACTGGGCCACGCCGCCGGCGGAGAACCTGCGGACCGGCATGGCGAAGACCCGCGCGGTGCTGGCGGCCGCGGGCCTGTGAGGCGCTCTCCGGAGCTGGAGCTGGTGCTCGAACGGTGGCGGGCCTGGCGGGCCTGGACGCCGCCGGACGAGCTGGTGGCTGGCGCGCGGCGGAACCACCGCGCCTGGCCCGGCTTCCCCCCTGCGCCGCTCGACCTGAGCCTCCCGCCGGCCAACTGGGCGGCGGTCTTGGCCGGCGCCTACGAGGAGTTCGACCAGCTCGACCGGGAGCACTTCGGCGGCGTCTGCCCGCCCACCCGGATCGACATCAACCCCTACCTGCGGCAGTCCGCCGGGCTGATCCACCTGGCCACACGCCGGCTCGATCTCAATGCCTGGCGTCTCGCGCAGCTCCCCGAGACGCGCATCGAGACCCTCTTCCACGAGATGATCCACCTCTGGCTCTACACCCAGGGCTTCGCGTGCGGGCACACGCCGCGGTTCAAACAGAAGATGGCCGAGCGCGGGCACCTGAGCGTGCGCTACGGGGTGGAGGGCGACCCGAAGGGACCGCTGCACGACTACCCGGGGAGCGACCGGCGGGTGGTCTACCGCTGCCCGGGCTGCCAGACGCTCTATCCGCGCCGCCGCCGCTACAGCCGGCCGATGCTGTGTGGCAAGTGCCTTGCGGAGGGCGCCGGCCGGCACCGCCTGGAGTGCCTGGGGGTGGCGCGCGCCGTTGCCCCGTGAGCCCGCCTCGGCTACAATTCGTCCCGAGGTGATCCCCGCATGGAGCCGGCCCCGCGATTTCCCTGGCGCGGGCTGATCCTCGGGCTCCTCCTCATCCCGCCCACCACGCTGTTCGGCGTCTACGCCTACATCGTCGCCCAGGCCACCCTCTGGACCCAGACCTCGCTCCTCCGCGGGCCGGTGTTCGTCCTCTTCCTGATCGTGCTGGTCAACCTGCTTCTCCGCCGCTGGCGCGAGCGGCTGGCGCTGGGTGAGCGCGACCTGCTGCTCATCGACACGATGCAG
>JACPDV010000258.1 GCA_016183835.1 Armatimonadota bacterium | reverse complement strand
TGCAGCTCCGCGATGTCGAGCTTCGTCATTCGCATGACGGCGGCCATGAGCCGGTCGGCCTGGTCCGCGCCGGCAGACACGAGCAGCTCGGACAGGATGGCTGGCACGATCTGCCACGACAGGCCGAAGCGGTCCTTGAGCCATCCGCATTGCCGCGCGGCCGTGTCGCCGCCTTCGCCAAGCCGCTCCCAGAAGTAGTCGATCTCCTCCTGCGTGTCGCAGTGCACCTGGAAGGAGATGGCCTCGCTGAACCGGAACAGCGGCCCGCCGTTGAGCGCGAGGAACGGCAGCCCGTCCAGCTCGAAGGCGACGGTCATCACCGTCCCCTGCGATCGGCCGTGGACCTCCTGCCCGGCCTGGCCGTAGCGGGCGATGCCGCTGATCCGGGAGTTGCTGAAGATCTCCACGTAGACCGTGACCGCCTCCTCAGCCTGATCATCGAACCACAGGCAGGGGCTGATCCTGCGCGCAATGTGCATCGCGTGTCTCCTCTCACGGCTCGAGCGGGTGGCCGATCTCCCAATGGTGGCCATAGGGATCCTCGATTCGGCCCAGGCGCCAGCCGTAGCTCTTCTCCACGGCCACGACCTCCCGGGCGCCGGCGGCGATCGCCCGGGCGCACACCACATCCGGATCGGGCACGGTCAGCACCATCCGCACCGTCCCGCCATGGAGCGTCTCGGGACTGTAGTTGTCATGCTCCGGCGACTCGTCGGCCACCCAGAACTCCGCGCCGTCCACCGACAGGCGGGACACCACCTCGCCGTCGGGCGATTCCACGCGGAAGACTTCCACCGCTCCGAACGCCGCCCGGTAGAACTCCACGGCCCGTGCCCCTTGCCGGACCGACAGCATCGGCGCGAGCGAGCAGGCGACGCTGGCTCCCGTGTCTGCGCTCATCCATCTCTCCGACATGGCCGAGCCGCCGGCACCGGGCTGCGCCGCGCGGGAGCACTCATCATGGGGCGGCGTCACCGGCCGAAGCAAGGTGCCTGAGCAAGGCATCCCCGTAGGAGGCACGAGTCAGCCGGCGAAGGCGCCGGCCGGAGCTCGTGATGCCGGGAACCATCGACGAACCCGCCCGCCGTGTGCCGGTGGTGGAGGACTGTGACCTGTGCGTGGTCGGCGGGAGCACCAGCGGCGTGTTCGCCGCGGTGGCCGCCGCGCGGCTGGGACTGCGCTGCTGCGTCGTCGAGGCGCTCGGCCTGTTCGGCGGTACCGCCACCGCCAGCCTGGTCTGCATCTGGCACTCCATGCTCGATGCCCGTCACGAGCAGCCCATCATCGCCGGCCTGGCGAAGGAGGTGATCGACCGCCTCCGCGAGCGCGATGCGCTCCGCGACCTGGGCGCCTCGGTTCTGAGCCACTACGCCTTCTCGCCCTTTGAACTGGCCCTCGAGCTGGACAAGCTGCTCTTGGAGCACGGCATCCGCCCGTTCCTCCACACCCGCTTCGTCGCGCCGGTGGCCGACGGCGGCCGGCTGACCCACGCGATCATCGAGGACAAGACGGGCCGGCGTGCGATCCGAGCCAAGGTGTTCATCGACGCCTCGGGCGACGGCGACCTGATCCACCGCGCCGGCCTGCCCACCTGGCGCGACGACCAGCTCCAGCCGCCCACCACCACCGCCATCCTCCAAGGGCTGGGCAAGCTCGGGCCGGGGTTCTCGCTCAACCGGGTGGTGTTCGACCCGCAGTATCCCGAGGCGCTCCGGCCGGGCTTCCTGTGGGGCACGAACGTGCCGGGCGACGATATGTACATGGTCGCCGGCACACGGGTCCACGGCGCCGACTGCAGCGACGCCGACCAGCTCACCGGCGCCGAGCTCGAGGGCCGCCGGCAGGTCGCGTCGATGCTGGCGTTGCTCCGCAACCGGGTGCCGGGCGGTGACGGGGTACGGCTGCAGGGCCTCCCCGCCCGCATCGGCATCCGGCAGAGCCGGCAGGCGCGCTGCCTGCACCGGCTGACGGAGCGCGAGGTGCTCGACGGCGTGCGCTTCCCCGACGCGGTGGCCAACGGCAGCTACCGGGTGGACGTGCACTTCGCCGCCGGCGACGGGCTGGTGTTCCGGTACCTGGACGGCCGCGAGCAGACCATCTACGCCGACGGCCGGCGCGAGGAGGGCCGCTGGCGCGAGCCGGTGCCGGTGGACCCGGCGTTCTACCAGATCCCCTACCGCTGCCTGGTGCCGCAGGGCGCGGTGAACGTGCTCGCGGCGGGCCGCTGTCTTGATGCCGATCGCGGGGCGTTCGGGGCGGTGCGGGTGATGATCAACGCGATGCAGACCGGCCAGGCGGCGGGCGTCGCGGCGGCGCAGGTGGCGGCCGGCACGCCGGTGGCCGAGATGGACACCGGGCGGCTGCGGGCGGTCCTGGCGGAGCAGGGGGCGGTGGTGATCTGACCCGGTGCCTGTCGCGGCGCTCGGAGCTGTCCTCCTGACGACGCTCCCGCATCGCCGCAGACTGCTTCTCGGGGCCGCGTCGAGCGCGAGCGGCGC
The DNA here is from genome assembly GCA_016183835.1 of Armatimonadota bacterium. Classification (GTDB taxonomy): domain Bacteria; phylum Armatimonadota; class UBA10988; order UBA10988; family UBA10988; genus JACPDV01. The sequence goes on along the minus strand of JACPDV010000258.1, from coordinate 3,342 downwards.
AGCGCTCGGGAAGCCCCCACCCGGGAGCCAGTCGGTTGCCGGCGAGCGCCGCGGAAGGCACATGGCGATGGGCAAGAGGAGCGACACGCCTGCGCGCGGGAGCTCGGCGCTGCGTTTCGGAGCCGTGTTCGTGGCAGTTGCCGCGAGCACCCTCGTCCCGGCGTTGAAGGCCGACGACCTGCCCGGCGTGACGGCAACCACGCCCAGCCTGACCGGCATCCCGCTGTGGCTGCCGCTGCGCCAGGCGGACTGTATGGAGCGAGCGCGCCGGGCGCTGGTCGCCGCCAAGCTGACGCTGCATGACCCGGCGACGATCGATGGGGGCGGCGCCCGAGGTGGCGCCAACGAGCACGTCTTCGCCATCATCACGTGCGTGCGCACCACCGACGCCGATGACAAGACATTCGTTCTCGCCAGCGCCGCCGGCGGCCCGGGCTGGCAGAACGACGCGGTCAAGATGGCCTGGTTCCTGGGCGACTTCATGAAGACCGGCAAGGCGCCCGACCCGGCCGCGGAGCCGCACGGTGGGCCTTTCGACGGCACGTGGCGCATGGAGACGGACGGCTGGAAGGGCTCGCTGCGCCTGGCCCAGGCGGACGGCCGGGTCACCGGCTCGTACGAGTACGATGGCGGTGCTCAATACCCGGGCACCGTCGACGGCATCGCGGACGGCCATCGGCTGCGCTTCCGGTGGAAAGGCATCAACGGGAGTAAGGGCAGCGGGACTCTTGTGCTGTCGGACGACGGCACCCGGTTCGAAGGCTGGTGGAGCCGCTCCGACGACTTCGACAAGCACCAAGGCACCTGGAACGGCACGCGGTAGTAGGGCGCGGCGCGGGCCAGGCACGCTGTCAGAGCACCGACACGCCGCAGCTCACCGCCAGCTCGCGCAACCGGCTGTCCAGGGTCAGGAGGGTCGCCGAGGTGCGCTGGGCGAGGACCACGTAGAGCATGTCGTAGACCGGCCGGGCCTTGCTGCAAGCAAGCGCCAGAGCTGCCGCGGCCAGCTTCCGGTCGTCAACGTACTCGTCCGGGAGCCCCAAAGCTGTCGCGAAGCTCTCGGTGGCTTGCGCCAGGTCCAGGTCACCGAACCGCACATGCTTCCAGAGCGCATTCGCCGACTCCGGCACGTAGATGCCGGGCACGACAATGTGCTCAGCCTGGTCGGCAGCCTCCTGCATGCGCTGTCCGGGCGGTCGCTCGAACACGATCGCCATCGCCGCACTGGCATCCAGGACGACGATCATCGCTCAGGGTCATCCCGGTCTTCGCGGATCAGCGCCGTGGTGTCCGCCCAGCCGGTGGTGTCGCCCAGCGGAACGAGCTGCCGGAAGCGCTCCAGAACGGCCCGCCGGCGGCTTCGGTTGGCCTCGGGCGACACGGCGAGCCCTTCTTGGAGCGTGACGACCGCCTGCTGCGACAGGCTGCGCCGTTCCTGTTCGGCGAGGCGCTTCAGCGCCTCGTACACGTCATCAGGCAGATTCCGGATCTGCAGGCTGGCCACTGTGGTCCTCCGCACGGACGCTGCGCTGCGTCCTGCATGCATTATGCCTGCAAACCGCCGGCGCGTCCAGCCGGCGGCCGCGCGGCCCTCCGCCACGCCGCGTCCCGCGATTGCTCCCCACGCGGTATAATGGCCCCTCGCCGCCGGGCGGCCGGCGGGATGGGAGCGGACATGCGGCTGGGCGTGCTGGTGTCGGGCGGCGGCACCAACCTGCAGGCGATCCTCGACGCGGTGGCCGACGGCCGGCTCGCCGCCGAGGTCGCCGTGGTGATCAGCGACCGGCCCGGCGTCTTCGCCCTCGAGCGCGCCCGCAAGGCCGGCGTCCCCACCGCCGTGCACCAGCTCCGCGACTATCCCGACCGCGACAGCTTCAGCCGCGCCGTGGCCGACGAACTCCAGCAGCACGGCGCGGACTGGGTGGTCCTCGCCGGCTGGCTGAAGATCTTCACCGCTCCGTTTCTCAGCGTCTACGCGGGCCGCACCGTCAACACCCATCCGGCGCTCCTGCCCAGCTTCGGCGGGCCGGGCATGTACGGCCACCACGTGCACGAGGTCGACGCCGGCCCGGTGATCGCCCAGGTGGCCGTGCCCGTGCTCGACGGCGACACGCCCGACACCCTCGCCGCGCGGATCCTGCCCGAGGAGCATCGCGCGCTGGTGACCGCGCTCGGCTGGCTGGCGGCGGGACGCGTGAAGGTGGAGGGCAGGCACGTGGTAATCAGGGACTTGGAGGAGGCGGCGCGGTGAGACCGATCGAGCGGGCGCCCCTGAGCGTCTCGGACAAGCACGGTTTGGCCGAGTTCGCGGGCGGGCTGGCCGAGCTGGGGATCGAGATCCTGAGCACCGGCGGCACCGCCCGGGCGCTGCGCGAGGCCGGGTTGGCCGTCCGGGACGTGGCCGAGGTGACCGGCTTCCCCGAGATGATGGACGGCCGCATCAAGACGCTGCACCCCAAGATCCACGGTGGCTTGCTCGCCCGGCGGGACGTGCCGGCGCACCTGGAGGCCTGCCTGGAGCACGGCATCGGGCTGATCGACCTGGTGGTGGTCAACCTCTACCCGTTCCAGCAGACCATCGCGAAGCCCGGCGTCACGCTGGAAGAGGCCATCGAGCAGATCGACATCGGCGGCCCGGCGATGCTCCGCTCGGCGGCCAAGAACCACGCGGCGGTAACGGTGATCTGCAACCCCGCGCGGTACGGCAGCGTCCTAGCGGAAATGAGGGCGCACGGCGGGGCCACGCTGCGGGCCACCCGGCTGGCGCTGGCGTGCGAGGTGTTCGCGCACACCGCGGCGTATGACCAGGCGATCGCCGCGTATCTGGCGGGCCGGAGCGGATGACGGAGGGCGGTATGGCGCCGTGCGGCGGCTGGCGATGGTGGGCGGGGCTCCTCGGCCTGCTCGGGCTGAGCGCCGGCCCGGGCGCCGAGCTGCACGAGGGCTTCGCGGCCCGGCCCGACGGCTGGAAGCTCAACGGGGCCTGGCAGTTGACCGGCGGCAGCCTGGTCGGCACCACCGACTCCTCCCACGCCCGCCTGCTGATCCCCGGCACTTCGGCGCTCGCAACCGGCAGCATCGCCGTCCGCGCCGAGCAGACCGCGGGCGACGCAAAGGCGGTGCGGTGGGGCGTCTTTTACCGCGCCGCCGACGCCGACAACGGGTACTTCGCCCTCTTCCGCGGCGACGGCGCCTACTGGCTGGGGAAGCTGATCGGCGGCAAGCCGGTCACCACCCTGACCGGCATGGTGGGCGCTGTCCACGCCTCCGGCCCGAACCTGATCAAGGTGAGCTGCGACGGCGCAAGGCAGACCGTGGCCATCAACGAGACGTATCTGGTCA
>JACPDV010000257.1 GCA_016183835.1 Armatimonadota bacterium | reverse complement strand
GACGGCGCCGCCGGAGGCCAAACCGGGCGATGCCGGGGAGCCGGGGCTCGTCGACCAGGCCCTGGACCGCCTCAAGGAGAAGGCCGGCGAGGCCGCGTCGCAGGCAGTGGAAGCGGGCAAGGAGAAGCTGCGCCAGGGCGCGCAGGACCTCAAGGAGCGGGCGGCCGACGAACTGCGCCGGCAGTTGGGCACCGAGCAGCCGGCCGGGGGCAAGAAGCCCGGGGAGTGACCGTGCGCCGTCTTTGCTGGCTCGCGCTGCTCGCCGGTTGCGCCGTGGCGCAGCCGGCGGCGGATGAGATGCTCGCCAACGGCGGGTTCGAGGGCGACTTCCAAGCGCTGGCGCCCGCCTGGATCCCCAACTGCTACGGCACCAACCAGGTCCGCTTCACGCGGCAGACGGTGGGCGCGCACGGCGGCGCGGCGTGCCAGCGGGTCGACTGCCCGGCCTTCGAGGGCGGCGGCGTGCAATTCCACTCCACCGGCCTGCCGGTCGGGAAAGGCCGGCCGTACACCATCTCGGTCTGGGTCCGCGGCGCGTTCGAGGGCGCGCTGTACGTGGGCCTGCGCAAGTTCGGCGAGCCGTACACCCCGTACCTGCTGCGTTACTTCCGCATCGGCCCGGCGTGGCGGCGGTGCGTGGTGGTGGGCGACGCGTCGGACAGCGACCCCGACTGCGGGCTGTTCTTCCACTTCGCCTCGACCGGCTGGCTCGAGCTCGACGACGCCTCGGTGCGCCCCGGCGCCTGGCCGGCCGAGACCGCCGCGGTCGACACGCCGCCCGCCAAGGGCAATCGGGTCTACAACAGCGGCTTCGAGCTCGGCACTGCCGGCTGGGCACCGCTCGGCCCGGCTTTGAGCGTGGCGGAGGGCGGAGCGCCGCGGGGCCGCCGGTGCCTCAACGCGCCGGGCGGCTGGGCCGAGACACGGCCGTTCGTCATCACGCCAGGACAGATCTACACGTTGTCGGGCTGGTTCAGGCGTCCGGCGGGTGAGGCGAAGCTGACCCTCGAGCTGACCGAGTTCGCCGACGCCGCGGGCGACTCGCCCGGCCGGCGCGACGTGCTCGGCGGCGAGCTGACAGTGGGGCCGGAGTGGCGGCGCGCCTCGGCAACCGGGCTGTTCGAGGCGGCGTTCACCAGCGGGGCGCTGCTCCGGTTGCGCTGTCCGGGCGGGTTCGAGGCCGACGGCCTGCAGGTGGAGGAGGGCGCCCTCACCGACTGGGCGCCACAGCAGGCGATCGAGGTGGCGGTGGACGTGCCCGCGCCGTCGCGGTTCCCGGCGCCGGGCGGGCTGGTGACCGCCTCGGTGGCGGTGGCGTCGGATTCGCCGCTGCCGGGCATGCTGCCGCTGGTCTGGCGGATCGTGGACCTGTGGGAGAAGCCGGTCGCCACCGGCACGCTCCGGCTGCCCACCGCCGGCCAGCCCGATGCGCGCGGCACCATCGCCCTCAAGCTGCCGGCGGTGGGGCTCTACCGGCTCGAGGTGCGCGCCGGCGGGCCGCGGAGCGTGCCGGGCGACGTGGTCCTCGGCGTGCTCCCCGCGCTCCACCTCGCGCCGCGGTTTGCTGACGGCTTCTACGGCATCCACGCGCCCCCGGCGCTGGAGCCCGGCGCCGACGACCTGGCGGTGCGCGTGAGCGCGCGCGCCGGGTGTACGTGGCACCGCATCCACGACTTCGACTGCTGGGTGCAGTGGTTCGAGGTGGAGCCGCGACCGGGCCAGCGGCTCCTCCCGGACGTGCAGACCGAGCACATGCGGCAACACGGGTACCAACTGCTGGGCACGCTGGCGCGCACGCCGCCCTGGGCGGGCAAGGAGGTCGGGGCGAGCTATGGGAGCTGGGTCGCCTCGCCGCCGCGAAGCCTGGATGAGTTCCGCGCCTACGTGCGCGACACGGTGACCCACTACCGCGATCGCATCCACTGCTGGGAGATCTGGAACGAGCCGTATGGCAGCGGCTTCTTCGCCGGCCCGCCGGAGGAGTACGCCGAGGTGCTGAAGGCCGGCTCCGAAGCCTGCCGGGCGGCCGATCCCAGGTGCACCGTGGTGGGGATCTGCGCCTACCCGGGCTTGCCCGAGTGGGGTCGACGAGCTGCGGGAGAAGCTGCGTCGGAACGGCGGGGCGCGGCGCATCTGGCAGTCCGAGGGCGGTGTGGCCTGCCCCACGTTCCACGCCTGGCTGCCGCCCGACGGGCTGCCGCACACCTCGCGGCAGGCGGCCGAGACGGTGGCCAAGGCGGTGGTGGAGATGCGCGCCGCGGGCGTGGAGCGCTGGTTCTACTACTACGCCGGCTCCGCGCACGGCGGGCGGGGCGACTACTACACCCTCGGCAACGCGCCCTACATCCTGCTCGACTACGACAGCTCGCCCAAGGCGACGCTGATGGCCCTGGCGGGGAGCGCTCGGATGCTGCGCGATGGGACGTACCTGGGCCGGGTCAGCACCGGGGCGCTGCGCGCTTGGCGGTTCCGGGTCGGCCGGGGCGAGGTCGCGGCGGTGTGGCTGGAGGGCGGTGGCGCGGCGCAGGCGCGCCTGCCGCGGGGCTGGGCCGCTCACAACCTGATGGGCGCGCCGCTGCAGGGCGACACGGTGGAGCTGACCGGCGAGCCGGTGTACCTGTCCGCGGCGGCGCTGCCGGAGGACCGGCTGCGGGCGCTTACGGGCGCGGCGCCTCGGCCGGAGGCTCGGTCGTAGGGTTCGGCGTGTTGCGCAGCCCGTCGCGCGCCTCGGCGGGGAGCGACGGCTGGTCGGCCGCAGACTCGGCGGCCGCCTCGACGTGCAGGCTCGCCACCTTCTTGGCCCCGTCGGCCGTGAGCTTGAGCAGCACCACGTCGCCACTCACCGTGCCCACCAGCAGCAGATCGTCCGTGGCCGCGATGCAGCTCGGACCCTCGACGTCGGCGATCCGGCTGAGCGGCTCGAAACGCTTGTTGTCCACCAGGGAGAAGCTCCACAGGTCGCCCGGCGGCCGGAGCAGATAGACGCGGTCGCCGAGCACCGCCAGCCGCGCGCCGAGCTCGACGGCGGGCGCCGCTTCCTTGCGGCTCGCCGCGGGCTTCAGGTCGCCGGCGGTGGGGGTAAGCGGCGCGACGCCCTTGGTGGTGGCGCCGGCCGGCCCGCCGAAGGCGCCGGCCTGGTTGGCGCCGGCAGGCTTCGGCGCCTTGCCGTTGTCCGCCGGCGTGGCCGCCTCGCCCAGCGCCTTGGTGATGTCGGGCGTGGTCATCTGCGCGCTGACCATGGGCCGCTCGGGCGAGCCGAAGTTCATCAGCCGCAGCCCCTGCTGCGCCCACAGCACGGCGTGGCTCTCGTGCAGCGCGATGGCCCGCAAGTCGTCCTTGTTCTTGAAGGTCGCCATCACCGCGGCCTGGGCCGGGTGCTCGAGGTCCACCACGGCGATCCCGTCAGCCACCACGAACGCCTTGCGCTGGTTGATCACGACTTCGCGGATGGTGCCCTTGATGGGCACCTGCTTGCGCTCCTGCGGCTGGTTGGGGTTGGCCACGTCGAGCACGGACACGCCGATGCCGGGCAGGCCGAGCACGGCCACGCCGTTCTGCACCGCCACCGAGGTGACCCCGCCGGTCTCGGGGACGAAGGTGCCGGCCACCTTCAGCTCGCGCGGTTTGGCGATGCTGACAATCTGGAGCCCGCCCGCGTCGCAGGCGACATAGGCGTAGCCGGCGTCGAGCACCAGCCGGCGCGGCGTGCGCGGGAGCACCTGGCGCGCGGCGATGGTGGGCTTGTCGAGCTGATCGAGCGCCACGGAGACGAGGCTGTCGCCGGCGAGGACGTAGGCATACGAGCCGTTGACGGCGATGTCGCGGACGCCCGGGAGCGTCGGCCCGGAGCCGGGCGTGCGACTGCCAGGGCGCGTGGTGTCGGTCGTGGACAGCCGCGTGGTGTCCTGGAGCCCGCCCGGCTGCCGCGCCTGGCGCTGGTTGTTGCTCCCCGCATTGCCCTCGCCACAGCCCACAACCCCGGTCAGGCACAACCCCGCCAGGGTCAGGAGCGTCATCCGTTTGTCACGCCGCATCGGCTTACCTCATCCTTCTCCCTCAACGGAGAAGAGCACGATCTTGTTCACGCGGCTCTCCACCAGGAAGAAGCCCACGCCGACATCAGGATACATCCAAATCAGATAAGGGTCGTTACGGCTTACCGACCGGCCGCGCCCGTAGGCATCCTCGACCTTGGCTCGGCCGTCGCCGACCCGCACGCCGCGAAGCGTGCTCGCCTCGAGCCCCGGCGGCCGGCCGGCCAGCACGCGGCTCACCGCGCCCCGCCGCATCTCCACCGAGATGCCCAGCCGGTTCCAGACGCACAGCTCGGTGTCGGCGAGGGTGCCCTCCTGCCGTTCGTCCGGGGCGGCGGCGAGGGTGTCCACCAGCCGCCGCTCCTGCGTGCCGAGCGCCAGCCTGGCCCGGTTCGCCAACGACAGCTCGCGCTCCGCGGTCGCGGCGATGGCCACCGGCGCGTCGGTGGCCGGCCCACCCGGCGTGGCGATCAGGTCGGAGACCTCGTCCACCTTCGGGGCGTTGGGCGCCAGGGAGACGTAGCGCCGGAAGTTCTCGACCCAGTTGTTGCGCTCGCCGCCGGTGGCCCGGTCGATCTCGCCCAGGTTGTACCGCGCCTCGGGGAGCAGCGGGTCGAGCTGTACCGCCTGCGCGAGCAGCTCGCGGGCCGGCTTCAGGTCGGCCGCCGCGCCGCCCCGCCGAGCCTGCATCGCGCCGTAGTTGTTGAGCGCCAGGGCGTACTTCGGATCGGATTGCAGGGCCGCCTGGTAGCACTGCTCGGCCGGCTCCCACTGCTCGTCCACGGTGTACAGGTTGCCCAGGTTGTTGAGCACCTCCAGCCGCCCGGCCGACAAAGGCTGCGCGATCTGGTAGCTGCGCAGCGCCTTGTCCCAGGCCGGGCGGTTGAGGAATGGCGGCACGGACTTCATGCACAGCCGGCTGTCCCACTGCGCGATGGCGTCGGCCAGCAGGTAGTCGCCCGGCCCGGCGCCCTGCGTGGCGACGTGGTACCAGCACAGGCCGAGGTTGTTCCACCCTGCGTAGTTGTTGCGCAGCACCGTCAGGAACTGGCT
>JACPDV010000256.1:1517-8535 GCA_016183835.1 Armatimonadota bacterium | reverse complement strand
TGGGCGATCTCCTGGTAGAACGGCAGCCAGCACTTGCCCCACGAGTCGTGCTCGCCGAGCATGAAGCCGTGGTCGGTCCACAGCACCAGCAGGGTGTCGTCCCAGAGGTTGAGCCGGTCGAAGGTGTCGAGCACGTCGCCCAGCTTGGCGTCGCACATGCTGAGCAGCGCGGCGTACTCCAGGCGCCCGTGCTCGACCTGCTCCGGCGTCTCCTGCACCCCACGGTAGGCGGGCCAGTCGAAGTGCGGGCCGTCGTAGTCGTGGGGGTAGAGGTCCTTGTACTTGCGGTGGGAGTAGTAGGGCTCGTGCGGGTCGAAGGTCTCGATCTGGAGGAACCAGTTGTCCTGGTCGTGGTTGCGCTCGATGAACTCGATTCCGGCGCGGAAGGTCTGCGCCTGCGGCTGCTGCTCCTCGTTGCGCATGAAGGTGCGGTTGACCCAGTCCTGCCGGATCCACTCGTTGTCGTGCGGCCGGCCGAGGACCTCCGGCGGGCGCTCGTACGGCCCCACTTGACCCATCCACGGGTCGCCCTCCTGCCCTCTGAAGAACTGCCAGGTGGAGTACTGGGTATGGTAGGTGCAGCCGCCGGTCTCCCAGTAGTGGTAGTGGTCGGAGACGAGGTGGCACGAGGTGCCGTTGGCGCGGAGCATCCGGGGGATGGAATCATCGAACGGCTCGACGGGCCCCCAGGAGCGATGCAGGAAGTTCGGCCGTCCGGTGATCAGGTCGCGCCGGGCGGGCATGCAGGGCATGGAGCAGATGTAGCTCTGGTCGAAGGTGACGGCACGCTCGGCGAGCCGGCGGAAGTTGGGCGCATGGGTCCAGTCGCAGCCGTAGTTCGGCAGGAAGTGGCGGTTGAGCGAGTCGTACATCAGCATGACGCACTTCATCGGGGATGCTCCGTGTTGCCGGCCCGTTGGCCGTGCAGCAGGATGAGTCCTGCCGTCCGGCCGAGCAGCAAGCCCAGCGCATGCACGCCGGGCCGCCTCGGCCGGCCGCACCGTGAGCGGTGGGCGTCGCCCAGGCAGCCGCGCAGTGGATCACGCTGACTAACTGCCGCCGCTCCAAAGTAGAGAGCAGAGGAACGCGCTGATGTCGCCGAACTCCTCAGTTCGGGCAGCCTCAGGCGCGAAGTGATATGAGACGACCCTGATGCGTCCGTCGCCCTCCGTGCGGTTGTAGAAGTAGCAGGCGTTTTCCGCTGTCTGGGGCGACGCCAGTATCTGCACGAACGGAATCAGCCGCAGAGCGCGTCGTTCGGCAGGCGCGTGCAGATACAGGCAGTCCTCCTCCAAGGCGTGTTCCAACGGCAGTTCCAACCGCTCGAACGGCGTCCGCGAGCCCATGATCCGCTGGGCGGAGTTGTAATAAGCCCCAGAGCGCACTCTCGCCGTGTCGCCTCTCACTAGCTCGAAGGACCCCCACGCCAGCCCCATCGCACCACGGACCTCTTGCAGCAGCCCATCAAGGCGCTGGTGAAGTGAATGGGCCATCGCGTCGCCGAGCACCCCGCCGTGTCCGTCGTAGTCGTTGCGTATCCCGTTGGCGGTTTGAAGCGCACCGATAATGGCCTTGGACAGGAGCCGCTCAACCGGCTCGCGGTCCGCTGTGCAGAAAAGCCGCAGCGCTTGAGCACGCTCCCCATCGTTGCCGTTGAGCAATGCCCGCAGCCGCTTGGCCAACCTGCTCGCCACCAGCACCCAACACCCGAATGTCGCCCGCATCACAGACAGGTGCTGATCGTCAAGAGCCTCCCGCGCGGCTTGCCACTCGGTGTCGAAGAGGTCCGGGTCACTTCGACAGGCGCTAAGCAGAACTACCGCCAGGAACTCGCTGAGTGCTTCGAAGAAATGCAGAAGGTGCTTCGGCCTCGCCAACACATTCTCGCTTGTGTGGTAAGTCCAGAGTATGGAGGCAAGTGGGAACGGAAGCGTGTCGATCCAGTCCGTGAGCCTCTCAGGGCGATTCAGCGCAGCTAGTCCCTGCTCAACAGCCCCGACGTCCGAAGGTTGGGCGAAGAGCCTGTCGCGCATCTCTGTAAGCTCGTTGAGCAGCTCACCCAACCTCAAATCGGCATCCACGACACGCCTTTGCGCTTCAATGGGCGGCAGGTGGAGCGACGAGTTCCTCAGTGCATCGAGCCGCACCTCCGGGATGAAGTTGCCAGAAGCCAGACTGCCACGGACCAACTTGCCAAGTTGCGAGTTGTAGTAGCGGACAACGTAGGCCGCTGTGGCCTTGTCCGGGTCAAGCACGACCTGGAAGTTGCGGCGAGGCTGCACGGTGCTCTCATCCAGCGCTAGGACGGCTTGCGAGGTCGGAAAACTTGGAAGGAAGAACGCGTTCGAGTAGTCGTCAAAGAGCGCCGGACCGCGCGCCCGAGCGCGGTGGACGCCGAGGGCCACTTCGCTGAGCAGCACCTCACGCACGCGGCTGCGTTGGGCCAGCCGGACTATTCGCTCCTGCATCTCAGTGGATGCAAAGGACCTGAAATCGCCGTGGGCGACAAGTCGGCCAAGGCCCGCATCGGCGCCGCGTTGGTGTGCCAGCAGGTTGCTAACGAACGCCCTCTGGCGTCGCTCATCCGTCGGGATCTCTCCGACCCACACTGTGTCGGTTGGTCGCCGCGACACAACCACGAGCCCGAGTTCGATACTCGTCCACCGCACCGCGTTGCTGGGGAGTTTGAGGAACGCGTTCGCGTGGATGCCGTTGTCGCCGAGGGCCTTTCGGACATTCGCGGATGGGGTCAAGCTCAGGAAGCTCGCGGGCACGACGTAGAGCCCAACTCCCTCTTCGTCAAGCAATAGCGCCGAAAGCAGCAGAACCAAGTCGCCTCGCGGCGCACGGAAATCATATCCGCCGGCCGGCCAAACCTCCCGAACCGACACAGGTGCCACGCCAATCGGTGGCATACTGACCACAGCCCCAAAGCGCTCAGTGCACGAAGCCAGCCAAGCCATTGGGTCCGAAGCGTGCCACTCTGCCCCTTCCGGCCCGATCACCTCAGCGAGGCCAACCCAGTCCCGATTCGCCGAGATGCCGACGATCCGGTCGACGTCTACTTCCTGGGCTAGCTGAACCAGAAACTCGCCGTATCCGCACTCCGGGTCGAGCATCGAGCGCACGGCCCTGATCTTGAGTATCTCACGCGCGACTTCTACAACGGCCTCTGGCAACTGCCAGGCTGCACCGTATCGAATCCTATCCGCCACGATTTCGCGGACCAGTTCAAGGCTAGGCTGAAAACCCTCGGCCGCCATCGCCCCGAGGAGATCGCAGGCCGTAGCACTCCACCGCCCGGAGGTCCTGAGGTGGTTCAGGAACTTCGATGCAGCCTCGTCGATCTGCGTCCGCATGACACTCCGCCCTGTTCTGCCCACTTAGGGAGCGCCCGGCCAGGGTGAACCGCTGTTTCGAGGCAATAGGCCGCGTTCCTCCTCGCTCCACCGAATCGTGAGAGGAGCAGCCGGATTGCCGCCACCAGCTCGCGGTCTGCGGGTGCGGGGCGGCGATTGGGCGCGCAAGGAAAGCAACGCGCTACGCTCTTCGAGGGGTAAGGCGCCCGCCCGGCCCCGCTAAGGGTGCCCGCCTCATGACGGCCTTCACGGGCTTGGGGCTCCGTGGGCGCGGCGTCATTCCGTAAGCTGGGCGAGGACCTCCGTTCGCGGCACTCCCCAGCCACTGTGCTCTAGGGGCTGCGCCAACGAGTCACATCCGCCTCTGTGAGCCGACGGAAGTCATGGGATGGCACGTCCTCGGCGAGGCGCAGCCTCCGAAGTCGGCTAGACCACGGCGCCCAGTAATCGCAGACGTAGTTGTGGTACGCGGCTGCCCATCGGTACTTAGGCAACACACGGTCATCGTTCGCGTACTTGACCAACCCAGATCCCACGGCCTCGCGGTGCCCTTCGAGCAGTTCCGTGTCGAGCTGGCCGGCCGGCTCGAGCAACAGAAAAAGATAGTCTAAAAATACAGAACCATCTTCGACTATCAACTCTGTATAGTGGGGCGAGTCTTCTAGGTCAGACCAGCGCACCTGCGCAGCGACCTCCTTCAGGCACGACGAATGGAGGCAGATCCTGGGCGGCCCGCCCGGTACGTCCATCGCATGCGCATCAACAAGGGCGCGGCCGAACACCAAGCTGTCGCTGATGTGCAGGTCGCCGATGGCCATGCCTCCCCGCATAAAGAACCCGCTGGTCGCCATGGCGATCTGAAAGGCAGCAGCCTGGGCCACGGCGCCGTACCACTGCGTCTCCCGGAACTCAGATCCGAGCAGGTCGCAGGGATGGCCTGCGATCACATTGTCCGAGTATAGCTTGTACTGCCAGGTTGCCGGGTGATGCTTCCACCGGCGCACCGCAGGGTCCAGCCAATGGCGACAACTCTCGATCGCCCTGTAAAGCGTAAGGAGCATGTCCAACTGTCCGCCCGTCTCGTAGGCCCTTTCCGTCAGCATCGTGAAGCCAAGCACATCGGCAATCGTGCAGTAGGACTGCAGCAGTGTGGGTTCGCCGTCGTCCGTGAGATAGGGGTTGTCCAGGCTCACCGTTCGGGACCTCTGGCCCTGCGCCGTCCGCGCACATGCCGCGCAAGTAACACAAGCTGGGCGCCAGTGCGTGTAGCGCGAGGCCCAGCCGTGACCCCCTTCCCTACGGCGGACGGACACGCTGCGGCGCGTGTCCCGCTCAGTCGCCCTCAGCCTTCTCAACCCACTCGACTGTCAGCGGACCCATAGAGCAGCCTGCCCTGAGTCAGCACCTCGATCACGAACGGGTCGCCCAGTGCGACACGCTGTCGGACCTCGTCGGGTGTGCGTACCAGCAGGTCGATCGGGAAACCGGGCCGCAGGTTGAACCGGATCGTGGCAGCCTGCCGTGCCCGCGAGCCCTTGTACGGCAGGACCACCAGCAGATCGACGTCGGAGTCGGGGCCGGCCGTGCCCCGCGCGTGCGAGCCGAAGAGGATCACCTGCTCGGCCTGGTGCTCCTCGCCAATCTGCCGGCCAACCGCCTCGATCTCCGCCATCGTCGCCATGATCGGTCACCCCGCGAGTTCGCCGCCAGTGATGTCATTGTACACGGAATCGAATCCGTCGCAGCGCCTGAGCTCCACAGACGCAGAGCGCCACCGCCCGGATGCGCCCACGGTGCGCTGGCGAAGCGCCTCCTCCCCGACAGCATCCCCCACCTGCCCCACAATGCGCCCTGAACCAGGAATCCCCTCCATGAGACGTGCCACGCTCGCCTGCCTGCCCCTCCTCGCCGTCCTCGGGATCGCCGGCTGCAGCGCGCTCCAGTCGGATGCCGTCGGCCTCTCCGGCAACCTCCGCTTCGCCGCGCTCGTCTCGCTCAGCGGCCTTGCCGCGCCCTACGGGCCGTCGCAGCGGAACGGCATCAACCTGGCCGTCGAGCAGATCAACGGCTCCCGCTTCCTGGGCTCCGCCACCCTCCAGCCCGCCATCACCGACGACCAGTCCAGCGGCGCCGTCGCCACCGCCGCCATGGCCGGCTTCGTCGCCGACCCGCGCGTGCTCGCCGTTCTCGGGCCGACGCTCTCCGCCACGGCGCTCGCCGCCGACCCCACGGCCCAGGCCGGCGGGCTGCCCGTGCTCGGCATCTCCAACACCGCCAACGGGATCGTCGAGATCGGCAGCTTCATCTTTCGCGACAGCCTGCCGGAGAGCTCCGTCCAGCCTCGTGCCGTGCAAGTCAGCCACGCCCGGCTGGGCTACACCCGCGCGGCCATCATCGCCGGCGACGACACCTTCTCGCTGGCCAGCCGGCAGGTCTTCCGTGACGCCCTGCTGGCTGCCGGCGTGACCATCGTCGCCGACGAGAGCTTCCACGCCGGCGACCTCAGCTACGCCGCGCAGTTCGGCCGCATCGCCGCGCTCAACCCCGCCGCGCAGGTGGTGGTCCTCTGCGGCACCGGGCCGGACACCACGCGGCTGCTCGTGCAGGCCCGCGGCGCGGGCATCACCGCGCAGCTCCTCGGCGGCAACGGCTTCAACTCGCCCGCCGTGCTCGCCGCCGCCGGCGCTGCGGCCGAGGGGCTGGTCACGGGCGCCGCTTGGCACGCCGCGGCGCCCACCCCGGGCAATGCCGCCTTCGTCGCCGCCTACACGGCCCGCTTCAGGCAGGCGCCCGACCAGTTCGCCGCGCAGGCCTACACCGGCGTCTACCTCCTCGCTCATGCGCTGCGCGAGTCCGGCGCGGCCAGCCGCCTCGCGGTGCGCAACGCCCTGGCGCGGCTGAGCGGCATCCCCACCGTGCTGGGCAGCTTCTCCTTCGCCGCCGACCGCAACCCGGTCTGCGATTCGGTGGTGCAGACCGTGCAGGGCGGCAGCTTCGTGCTGTTCTGAGCCGGCGGCGGCTCTGCTATAATGGCGGTCCCTTCGCGGAGGGCCGCCATGCAGGCCGGGAACATCCTGGACGCCATCGTCGCCGACAAGCGGCAAGAGCTTGCCGCCGCGCAGGCGTCCACGTCCGCCGCCGAGCTGCGCGCCCACGTCGCCGACCTTCCGCCTACCCGTGACTTCGCCGCCGCCCTGCGCGTGCCCGGCGAGGTGCGCGTGATCGCCGAGGTGAAGAAGGCCAGCCCGTCCGCCGGCATCATCCGTGAGGACTTCGACCCGGTGGCCATCGCCCGTGCGTACCGCGACGCCGGCGCGGCGGCGATCTCGGTGCTCACCGACGCCAAGTGGTTCCAGGGCTCGCCCGACTTCCTCGCTCAGATCCGCGGCGCGGTGGACCTGCCGCTCCTGCGCAAGGACTTCGTGGTCGACGAGTACCAGCTCCTGGAGGCCCGCGCCTGGGGCGCCGACGCCGCGCTGTTGATCGTCGCCATCCTGGAGCCCGAGGAGCTGCGGCAGCTCGCCGGGTGCGCTGCGGAGCTCGGGCTGTCGGTGCTCACGGAGGTCCACACCGCCGACGAGCTGGCCACGGCCGTGGAGCTGGGCGCGCCGGTGATCGGGATCAACAACCGCGATCTGAAGCTCTTCGAGACCGACCTC
>JACPDV010000256.1:0-1500 GCA_016183835.1 Armatimonadota bacterium | reverse complement strand
GTGGTGGTGAGCGAGAGCGGGATACGCACGCCCGAGGACGTGGCTCTGCTGCGCGCGCATGGCGTGGACGCGGTCTTGGTGGGCGAGGCGCTGATGCGCGAGCCGGACGTCGAGGCCGCGACCCGGCGGCTCGTCGACGCGGGGCGAGGCTGAGGCGATGGCCGTCACGCGGTTCAAGATCTGCGGGGTGCGGCGCGCCGAGGACGTCCGCGCGGCGGTGGCGGCGGGCGCCTCGGCGGTGGGGCTGTGCCTCTACCCGCCGAGCCCGCGCGCGGTGACGGTGGACGAGGCGGCGGATCTGGCCCGGCAGGTGCCACCGTGGGTCGAGCGCGTGATCCTGGTGGTGGACCAAACGCCCGAGCGGGCGGCGGAGCTGGCGGCGCAGGTGGGCGCGGGCTGGGTGCAGTGGCACGGAACGGCCGAGCCGGACGAGTTGGCGGCTCTGCCGGTGCGGGTGATGCTCGCGCGGCCGGCGGTGCGCGGCGAGACGGTGGCGGAGCTGCGGCGGTTCGCGGGCGCCGTGGAGGCCGTGTTGCTCGACGCGGCGGTGGCCGGGCAGCATGGCGGCACGGGCCGGCAGGCCGACTGGGCGGCCGCGTGCGAAGTGCGCGAGGCGTACCCCGATCTGTCGGTGGTCCTCGCGGGCGGGCTGACGCCGGAGAACGTGGTCGCGGCGGTGCGTGCGGTGCGGCCGTACGCCGTGGACGTGGCCAGCGGCGTGGAGAGCGCCCCGGGGGTCAAGGACGCGGCCCGGATCCACGCGTTCGGCGCGGCCGTCCGGGCGGCGGGAGGTGACGATTGAAGGTCTGGCCTGACGACCTGGGCAGATTCGGCGCGTTCGGCGGACGCTACGTGCCCGAGACCATGATGGCGACCCTCGAGCGGCTCGCGGCGGAGTACGCCGCGGTGCGCGAGGACGAGTCGTTCCACACGGAGCTGAACGGCCTCCTGCGCGACTACGTCGGTCGCCCCACCCCGCTGACCCTCGCCGAGCGGCTGACCAAGCGCTGCGGCGGGGCGCGGATCTGGCTCAAGCGCGAGGACCTCTGCCACACCGGCGCGCACAAGATCAACAACACGCTCGGCCAGCTCCTGCTCACCGTGCGGCTCGGAAAGCAGCGGGTCATTGCCGAGACGGGCGCCGGCCAGCACGGCGTGGCCACCGCCACCGCGGCGGCGCTGTTCGGCCTGCCCTGCGTGGTCTACATGGGCGCGGTGGACGTGGAGCGGCAGGCGCTGAACGTGCTCCGCATGCGGCTCCTCGGCGCGGAGGTGATCTCGGTGGGGAGCGGCAGCCAGACGCTCAAGGATGCCATCAACGAGGCCTTCCGCGACTGGATCACCAACGTCGAGACCACGCACTACGTCTTCGGCACCGCCGCCGGGCCGCACCCGTTCCCGTGGATCGTGCGCGACCTGCAGCGGGTGATCGGCGACGAGGCACGCGCGCAGATGCTCGAGCGGGCCGGCCGGCTCCCGGACGCGGTGCTCGCCTGCGTC